>NZ_BOPD01000028.1:0-100911 GCF_016863575.1 Micromonospora sediminimaris | reverse complement strand
GATCTGGAGGAGCCGTCCCTCGATCACGTCCCCGGCCGCTGGCGGGTTCTCGTGCCCGTAGAGGGCCTTCACCCACTCGTCCTTCGTAAGGCGAAGCGCTTTCTGCTCGACCTCGATGCGCCGAGCGGCCGTGGTCTTCCCGGTGCAGGGGAGCCCCACGGTCAGGAACAGTGTCGGTTGCCCCACCATCACCTCCGTACGGACGCCTCATCATTACTGACACCCGCTCATGCCGCGGCGCGGGCGCGCGGATCCGGATCTAGCCGCGGACCGTGCGTCACGTTGAGTGAGGGCGTGGCGGCGCTCGATGCGCGGTCCTGCCGCTGGGCGTACGTCGTATCGTGTTGGTCATGGTCGAGGCCGTTGCGCCGAGGACGGGTAATCGGAGAGGCACGGTCGCCCTCGTGTTGGCGTGCGTGAGTCTGTTTCTGTCGTTGATCGCGTGCGGCGTGGTGGGGCTGTCCGTCGGCGGCGACGGCGTGGACCTGCTGCCAGTGCAGTCCGGGCCGGAGGTCGCCAGCGCGGCTCAGGTGGAAGCCATCGCTCAGGTGACCTTGCCGCCCGGCAGCGTGCTGCTGGTCGCGGTGTACCGCAACGGCCTGGAAACTGAGCTCTCGGCCAAGTTCCGCATACCTCGCACGGCACTCGACGCCTTCGTCGCCACGGCGAATTTCACGACGGCTCTCGCACCAGGGCTTCGGGCGGTCGACGCCACGCACAACGTCGGTGGCGGCAGCACGTGGGACCCCGAAACCGCCACGACCATCGCCGGCCTCGATGAGGAGCAGCCACTTGCAGACGGCACCCGCCGAGCGCTTTTGATCGACCTCGACGCACCCGATGCCGTCACCGTCTACCTGTACGCCAGCCGCGGCTGAACCCCTTCAGGCGTACCGTCCGCCGCAAGCAGCGGACGCCGAACGTCGGCTGCGGATCGGACTTCAGTATTCGTAAGAGCGCCATTCCCCGGCGACGCTCTAATCCTGGCCTCAGCTTGACCGGGGACGATGAGCAGCAAGGCATCGACTGGAAGGGGGCGGGTCGGCGTGCGGATCATGATCGCGGATGATGACGCGGCCATCCGTGAGTCGCTGGAGCGGGTGCTCCAGGTCGAGGGTTACGACACCAGCACCGTCGCCAACGGCCTCGCCGTGCTCGATGAGGTCGGTGGGGCCGGCGGTGACACGTTGGATCTGCTGATCCTCGACGTGATGATGCCCCGCCTCGGCGGGTTGGAGACCTGCCGGCGGTTGCGGGCCGCGGGTCGGGATCTGCCGGTGCTGATGCTGACCGCCCGTGACCAGGTCTCCGACCGGGTCGCGGGGCTGGACGCGGGCGCCGACGACTACCTGCCCAAGCCGTTCGCCACCGAGGAGTTGCTGGCCCGGGTACGGGCCCTGCTGCGCCGGCGCACGCCGGGCGACGGCGAGTCGCAGGTTCTGTCGTTCGCCGATGTCCGGCTCGATCCCGACAGGTTCGAGGCGCTGCGGGGCGGACGGCCGCTGCGCCTGACCCGGACCGAGTTCCTCCTCCTGGAGGTCCTCGTGCGTAACGCGACCCGGGTGTTGACCCGCGACGCGCTGTTCGAGGCGATCTGGGGCTTCGACATGAGCGCCACCGCCAACAACCTCCAGGTGTATGTGAGCTACCTGCGCCGCAAGATGGAGGCCGAAGGTGAGCCACGTTTGATCTACACGCTGCGCGGCCTGGGATACACGTTGCGGGAGACTCCTCCGTGAGCAGGCCCGCGGGCCGGGAACCGCGTCGGCTGACCCGATGGTGGCGTCGACGGTCCCTGCGGACCAGGTTGACGGTGATCGCGGCGACGGCCATCGCCGTCAGCGTGTTCCTGGCCTTCCAGGTGTCCAGTGAGCTGCTGGACTGGCAGCTGCGGGACAGCGCCGAGAATCAGCTGCGCGCCGACTCCCGCGTCCTGGCGGCGACCGCGGAGCGCGCCGGTCTGGGGCAGGTCCCGCTACCGCCGTATCCCGGATCCGGTCCGCTGGTGCGGGTCATCCTGCCCGACGGCTCGACCCGGACGCCGGTCGGTCAACCCGCGCTGCCCCCGGTCAGCGAGGACGCCGGGCGCGTGGCGCAGGGCGGCTTGGTCGACCTGATGGAGTCGAACGACAGCGACGAGGACGGCTACGTCGTCTACACGCTCCGGGCGGGCGACGGCGCGGTCCAGGTGGCCCGCGTCGTCGACGACAGCCCGATCAACCAGTTCGGGTTCGGGATGCTGCTGATCGGGCTGCTCTGCGTGGTCGGCGGCGCCCTTGTCGGGCGGACCGTGGCGCGGACCGGACTGGCACCGATCGACCGGCTGACCGCCGCCGCGGAACGTGTCGCGCACACCCGGGATCTCGACGCCCACATCCCGGATGAGGGCGGTGGGGAGATCCGGCGGCTGATCCAGTCGATCAACGACATGCTCGCCGCGCTTCGCGACTCCCGGCAGGCCCAGCGGCTGCTTGCCGAGGATGCCGCCCACGAGCTCAAGACCCCGCTCACCAGCCTGCGCCTCAACGTCGAGCTGCTTATCCGGCTCGACCGGCGTGGCACGCTGGACAGCGCACTGCCGGCGGAGAGCCGAACCCGGCTGCTCAACGATCTCGGCGGCCAGGTGGTCGAGTTGAGCACCCTTGTCGCCGAGCTGACCGACCTGGCCCGCGGTGACGTCAGCGACGAAAATACCGAGCTGCTCGACCTCGCCGACCTGGTGGTGGCCGCCGCGACCCGGGCGCGTTCCCGCGTGCCCGACATCGAGATAACGCTCGACCTCACCTCCGTGTGGGTGAGCGGCCGTCCCGCCGCGCTCCAGCGGGCGGTGCTCAACCTCATCGACAACGCCGGTAAGTGGTCCCCCGCGGACCAGCCGGTCCAGATCCGGCTCCGTGCCGAGGGCGCGTCGGCGGTGCTCGAGGTCGACGACGCCGGGCCGGGCATCGACGCCGCCGACGTACCTCGGGTGTTCGACCGGTTCTACCGTGCCGACAGCGCCCGGGCGTTGCCAGGATCCGGTCTCGGGCTGTCGATCGTGCAGCGGGTCGTCGACGCCCACGGCGGCCGGGCCACCGTCGCACGCTCCGCACGCGGTGGCGCGCTGCTCCGGGTTGACCTTCCGGCCGCGACCCCGCCCGCCCCGATCGCGCGCCGTACCACGGGGGAGGACAACGCGGTGCGCTGACCCGTCCCCCCGCCCCGGCGGGCGCGGCGTAGGACAAGGGACGGCGGCCCTCGGGCATGGCTCCGCGGGATGGCCGGTCCTATCCGCCCGCCGAGCACCACGAGCACCGCTGAGAACAACGTCAGCAGGGCCAGACGCACCCGACCTCAATCCGACCGAGGGGGTCTGGGCCTGGATGAAACGCGGGCATCACCACCATCGCGTCCACGGCGTCGACCACCTCGCCGACACCGCACTAGTTAGGCCGGTGTGTCGTGGGGTGGTCCGGGTGGGGGGCGGGCAGCTGAGCCCGCCCGCACGTAGGCGTACGACTCGGGTACGACGTACTCGATGCCCGACGACGTCATCCGGCCGCGATCGCCGCTCGGCGGCGGCGCAACACGTAGCGGACCAGTTCGCCGAGCGCGGTGATGGACAGGGCGAGACCGAGGCCGACCGCCAGGCCCAGCATCCGGTTGGATTCGAAGGCGGCGCCGCCGAGGTAGCCGATCAGGCCGGAATAGCCGGCCCAGGTGACGGCGGCGATGGCGGCGAACGGGGCGAAGCGGGCAAGCGGGTAGCCGGTGGCACCGCTGGCGGTCACGATCGCGGTGCGTCCGCCGGGGACGAACCGGCCCGCGATGATCAGGGCGCCGCCCCGGCGGTGCAGGTGCGGGGCGATCCTGTCGGCGGCGCGGATCAGGCGGCCGCCCGGACGGCGCCTGCGCAACAAGCGCCCGATGAGGAAACCGATGTGATCACCGACGAAGGCGCCCAGCGCGGCGAACACGATGATCAGCGGAAGCGACGGGATGCCCGACACGGCGAAGACCGCCGCCGCGATGACGACCGACTCCGACGGCAGGAACGGCAGGAACGCGTCGAGGATGGCCAGCGCGAGGATCGCCAGATAGATGAACGGAGAGGTCATCGCGTTCTCGATCGTAGCCATCAGGTCCATCGGGACCGCTCCTCCCCTTCGAGCACCCAGGCGCAGAGCCCGACTACGGCGAGCACGAGCGCCAGCAGAACCCGTTCGGCCAGGCCCGCGAACGGGAGATGGCCTTGGCCGAGCAGCACCGCCGGCCCGTTCGCCGCCGCGAACGCGACACACGCGGCGAACGCGGACCACCCGGCCGCGCGCAGCCAGCGAACCCGGGCCGGGTCTGTCCCGCGCCCGGCACGCTTGGCGATGAGCAGGGCGAAGAGCGGTGGCAGCGCTGCCATCAGCGCCGCCCCGAAGCGGTGCACCGCGGCGGCGACGTTCGGTTCTGTCCCCGGGAGGTTCGTGGGGAATGCCACCACCGTGACCAGGGACACGCACCACACCGACAGCAGCACGGTGAGGGGCCAGGCCGGTGGCAGCGCGCGCCGGGCGCCGACCAGGAGCCATGCGCCGGCTGCCGCGAGCCCGCACGCCGCCAGGGCCAGCAGGACGGCGCCCGGCGCCGTCCGGATCGATTCGCTGACCATCTGGTCCACCGGGTCGACGTCGCCGACCAGCAGCAGGCCCGCCCCGGCCGCCGTGCCCAGGCCCAGGCTCAGCTGGACGTTGCGATACCAGCGGGAGGTGCCCGCTCGGACGATCGTCGCTGTCATGCGGCGACCTCGGCGGGCGCGGGCGACTCGCGGGCCGGACGCATCCGGTAGAGCTGCTCGAACGCGGACACCGTGTGGGTCTGGTCGTGCTCCTCGGCCACGGCACGAGCCCGGTGCCCCAACTCTTCTGCGTGCTTCGGGTCGCCGAGCACGGTGAGCAGTCGCTCGGAGAGCACGACCACGTCGCCGGGCGGGAACAGGTAGCCGGTCTCCTTGTCCCGGACGAGGTGGGGCAGGGCTGCGGCATCGGCGCCGATCACGGGTCTTCCGCTGGCCATCGCTTCGAGCGTGACCAGGCTCTGCAGCTCGGCGGTGCCCGCGTTGACGAAGACCGCCGACGCCGCGTATGCGGAGGGAAGGTCCTCGTCAGGGATGAAGCCGGTGAACGTGACATGCTCGGCGACGCCTAGTTCCCCGGCGAGCGACCGCAGCGTCCGGTCCTCGGACCCGGTGCCGACCAGAAGCAACTGGACGTCGAGGGAGCGCCGCACCACCGCGAACGCCCGCATCACGACGTCGAGGTTCTTCTCGGCGTCGAGCCGGCCCACGTACGTGATGGTGGGCTTGTGCGCGAGGCTGTAGGCCGATCGGAATTCGGCCGCGGGCGCCTGCTCGCGAAAGCGGGTGAGGTCGATGCCGCACGAGATGGGCAGGACCGGTCCGGACACACCGGAGACGACGGCGAGCGTGGCGGCGTACGGGGTCGGGGCTGTGACGATGTCTGCCTTGGCGAACACCCGGGCGGCGTCGCGCCATGCCCAGTTGTGTGCCCTCGTCCGGCCAGCGTTGCCGATGGGCAGGTAGTGGATCAGGTTCTCGGGCATGAAGTGGTTGGTGGCGATGACGAACAGGCCGCGCTCGTGCGCCGCGTCGACCAGCGCCCGGCACAGCGGGAAGTGGCTCTGCACGTGCACCACGTCGGGCTGGACCTCGTCGAGGATCCGGCGGGCTGCCGCGCGTAGCCCCAGCGGCGGGCAGAACCGAAAACGTGGATGGCCCGGCACTGGCAAGGAACGCACGCGGTGCTCGACGACGCCGTCGCTGGACATGCCGGCATGGTTGCGGGTGTCCGTCGACGGCGCGACCACGTGCACCTCGTGCCGGGCGGTCAGTGCCACGGCAAGGCGCTGGGCGAAGTAGGACGCCCCGTTGACGTGCGGGGCGTAGGTGTCGGCACCGATGAGGATGCGCATGGGACGAACTACCTTTCGTCGGTGGTATCGCTTGATGACGAGGCGGAAGACAGCGACCGGCACGGCGACGGCCGCGGTGAGCAGGAAGATGCCGCCGGGCAGTGCGAGCAGGCCGGACAGTTGGCTGCCGAGCAGTGCACCGAGACCGATCAGCACCAGGCCGCGTACGGCGGCGGCGGCACCCACCCAGGCGGCGAATCTTGGGTACGGGAGCCCGGCGAGCCCGGCCGACACGAACGCCGGGAGGGCGAAGACGTCGACGAGCTTGGCGGTGATCACCAGCCGAGGCAGTGACATCCCGGTCAGCCGGTCGAGCAGCGCCGTCGCCTTGAACCTGCTCAGCAGGGACGCCACCCAGGGCCGCCGGGCCGACCGGCCGATAAGGTAGAGCAGGCTGTCGCCCACCACCTCGGCCAGCGCGACGATCAGCCAGATCGGCCAGAACGCCGCAGCGCCGGCGCCGACCAGGGTGCCCGCGGTGATCGTCGCGGCCGGCCCCTCGATGAGCACGAAGGGACCGAGCACCAGGTAGGGGTGCTCGAGCACGGCCTGTGTCAGATCCATGTCGTGACGCTTCGGCCGAAGGCTGTGCACCGGTCGTTCCTGCGCGAGGCCGAGCGATGTAGCTCCGTGGTAGGGGCTCCGATCACCGGCCGCGGCACCCATCGGCCTGCCAACCGACCGGCCGGCGCTTGCCCGGGCGGCGCTGCGTTGACTGCCATCACTAGCCCCCTACGTGCGGGTTACGTCGCTTGTCTGAGACCTACTGATACCGAGCGAATCTGAGGCGAGCGTTAATGCGGCGCTCAGCCCGGGTGGCCGAACCAGGTGCTCACGTACGCAACTCGACCGGCACCGCCCGCGCGTTCGGCCGTAGCGCCCACCACAGCAGGCCGACCCAGAGCGCGGTCAGGATCGCGGCGCCGAGCAGGTCGGTCGGGTGGTGCATGCCGCGGTACAGCCGGGACAGCGCGACACCGGCCGTTACGACCACCGCGAGCACCACGGCGAACCAGCGCCACCGGCTGCTCACCCGGCCCATGATCAGGACCGCGATCGCCACCGAGATGCACATCGTCGCGGCGATGTGCCCCGAGGGGAACGACGACGTGGGCATCGGGCTGTCGAGCTGCGGCACCGGCGGGCGGTCCCGCTGGACGCTGGCCGCGGTGCACCGGAACAGGGTGAGCTCGCCGACCATGGTGAGCACCACGAACACCACCGGTCGCCACTGCCGCCACACGGCCAACGCGATCAGGCAGAACACCAGCGATATGGCCAGGATGGCGCGGATGTCGCCGGCCTTGCTCCACACCCAGCTCACGTCGTCCAGGGTGGGCGTGCGCGACGTCTGCAGCCACCGGACCACGCCGTCGTCGACACGTCCCAGCCAGGTGCCCTCGGTGTGGTTCTTCACCAGGTAGCCGACGACGTACAGGATGCCGAACGTGAACACCCAGCCGGTCAGGATCTCGGTGGCCTTGACCCACCGGTACGGAACAGGTCGGCCGGAGTCCGGCGCCGGTTCGATCGCCTCGACGGCCTCCGGCTCCAGGCCGTCGTCGAGCGGCACCGGGTGCCCCGTCTCGCGCCGCCACAGCCGGAACGCGTACGCCGTGACGCTCAGCCACAGCGCGCCGAGCAGCCAGCCGGCCAGCACGTCGGTCAGATAGTGCACGCCGAGCGCGATCCGGGTCACCCCGATCGCGACCACGAGCATCGCGACGGCCGCCGTGAACAGCTTCCGGTAGCGCACCGCGGGCAGGAACACGAGCAGCAGCGCGCCGTAGACCACCATCGACCCGAGCGCGTGCCCGCTCGGGAAGCTGTTGCCGAGCCCGATCGCTACCGGTGTCTCGACCACCGGGCGCAACCGGCCGACCAGCGACTTCACCGACGGGTCGAGCAGCAGCGCGCCGGCGGTGGTGGCCAGCAGGTAGACGGCGAGGCGGACCCGCCGGCGCATCAGCAGCAGCGCGGCGACGCCGACGAGCCAGAGCATGACCGGCCGCCCGCCCAGCCGGGTTATCCCGTTGAGCGCGTCCACCAGGTACGACCGGGGCGACACGACCTCGTTGAGCTCCCGGGCAACAGCTTGGTCAACGCTCGTCACCGGCTCCAGGTGCAGCCGGACAAGGAGCACCAGCAGCCCGAACCCGAGCCCGATCGCGACGACCAGCAGCGGCGCCCACCGGTCGGCCAGCCGACCGGGCGGCGCTTTCCCGCATGGCGCCGCGTCGATCGCCATCAATCGCCTCCAGGTACGAGCTGCATCGCTTATCCGATGCGAATTCGTACCGAGCGAATCTGAGGCGACGATTAATAGACGTCCGGGCGGTGAGGTGAAGTGGCACCGTGGTACCGCCTCACTGCGGAGGATGACGACCGCAGTACGACGAAACAGGGCGGAATCGGGCCTAGCTTGGAGGCTATGACGAAGCTTGAAAGTCCACTGAGGAGGGTTGGTGCGGCCACCATGGCGCTGGCGACGGCGCTCGCTGCCGTCGCCTGCGGGTCGGACGCCGACAACGGTGCGGCGCCCGCTGAGGCCGGCTCGCACAGCGCGCACGCGGGCGGGTCGTCAGCTCCCTCGCAGCCGCTGCGCGCTGGCGAGCGGTTCGTCGGCCTGAAGATGGCCGAGGCCTACACGCCTGCGCCGCCGGAGGGGGGCGGCTCGGACGAGTACCGGTGCCAGGTGCTCGATCCGGGCCTGACCGCGACGGCGTTCCTGACCGGGACCCAGTTCATGCCGGAGAACGTCGCCATCGCGCACCACGCCATCGTGTACGCGGTGCCGCCGGGCGGCGCGGCCGCGGTGCGCGAGCACGACGCGAAGACCCCCGGCCTCGGGTGGCAGTGTTTCGGCGGGACCGGCGTGGCCGGCGCTGAGGTAGAAGAAGGGGACGCGGCGTGGGTGGACACCTGGGCACCTGGCGCCACGGAGACGCTGCTCAGCCAGGACGCCGGCTACAAGCTGGAGCCGGGCAGCCTGCTCGTGCTCCAGATCCACTACAACCTGCTCGCGACCGGCGGCAAGCCGGTCGGGTCGGACCGCTCGGCGGTGCGGCTGCGGCTGACGGACGGTACGCCGCAGACCCGGGAACTCGAGACGTGGTCGCTCGACGCGCCGGTCGACCTGCCCTGCGCCGCCGACGAATCGGGTCCGCTGTGTGACCGGGCGGCCTCGATCGCGGACGTGACGAAGCGTTTCGGGGCGGAGGTTGGCGAGATGGCAGACCGTCAGGTGGAGGAGTGCAACCAGGGCGGCGTGCCGAAGCCCGGTGACATCCAGACCTGCGATCACAAGGTGGAGGCGCCGATGACGTTGTTCGCCGGTTTCGGCCACATGCACATGCTCGGGCGGGCCTTGAAGGTCGAACTCAACCCGGGCACGCCGAAGGCCAGGGTGGTGCTGGATGTGCCGCAGTTCGACTTCGACAACCAGCGGCTGATGAGGCTGCCGTCGCCGGTGGAGATCGGTCCGGGGGACACGCTGCGGGTGACCTGTACGCATGACGCGGGGCTGCGGAAACTAGTGCCGCAGCTGAAGAAGCTGCCACCGCGCTACGTGGTGTGGGGCGACGGTACCAGCGACGAGATGTGCATCGGCATCATGGTGGTCTCCCCACGCGAGCCCTGACGAAGCGTCGAACGTGTGTGAGTTCACTGAGGTCACAAGCCGAACAGCTCCGAGCTCACACACGTCCGCACTGAACTCATACGCGTACGGCGTCGTGGCGGTGGGACGGGCGGTGACGTGAGCGGCTGCAGGCTGATCCGGCAGCGGAACTGTCGATCACGCGGAGCGGATCGGCCCGGAGCAGCGCGGCTGGGAACTACGGTCGCGCTTCCGACGGACGCGCGAGATGAAGCGTCAAACCGGGCGGGCGAGTCTCAGGTCGTAGGCGAGGGTGACGGCCTGGATCCGGTCTCGCGCGCCAATCTTGGCTAGGACCCGCCCGACGTGGGTCTTCACGGTCGACTCCGACAGCGTGAACCGTTGCGCGATCTCGCCGTTGGTGAGGCCGTGGCCGATGGCGACGAAGACCTCGCGCTCGCGTTCGGTGAGGGAGTCCAGCCGGGGATCCTGCCGCTGCACGGGCCCGCGGAGTTCATCGTCGATTCGGTCGGCGAACGCGTCGAGCAGCCGCCGAGTCAGCGCCGGCGCGATCACCGCGTCCCCGGCGGCGACGGCCCGGATGCCGGCGAGCAGCTCATCCGGGCGGGTGTCCTTGAGCAGGAAACCGCTCGCCCCGGCCCGCAGCGCGGCGAGCGCGTTCCGGTCCACGTCGAGCGTCAGCACCAGGATCCGCGAACGTCCGCCGGCGGCGACGATGCGCCGGGTGGCCTCGATCCCGTCGCCGTCCGGCATACGGATGTTCATCAGGACCACGTCGGGATGCAGCTCGATGGTCCATCGAACGGCCTCGGCACAGTTCTCGACCTCGCCGACGATCTCGATGTCGGGGGTGTTCTCCAGCAGCATGCGAAACCCGAAGCGTTGCAGCGGCCGGGTCTCCACCACGAGCACAGTGATCATGAATGGCCGCCTTTCCGGGTCGCGTGCACGAAGCAGCCGCCGTCCGGTGCGGGCCGGAGCTGACCGTGCCGCCGGAGGGCGCGGCGCGTTCGGTCATGCCGGCGGGGCCGAGAGCCGCGTCGCCCGGCGATGCCTACTTTCATACCGAGCGAACCTGAGACGACTGTTAGAACCAGTGACGTACGGGGCACGTGCCGCCGACGTCGTACTCCCACATGTCGGGGCGGACCGGGGTGATCTCTCCCTCCGCCACCAACTTGTGCGTGGCGCTGGGCAACTGGTCCGGCCACCCGGCCTGAGCGCCGCATTAACGGTCGCCTCAGGTTCGCTCGGTACCACTAGGCCTCAGACAGCGACGTAACCCGCAGTAGGGGGCTGGTGATGGCAGTCAACCCAGCGCCGCCCGGGCAAGCGCCAGCCGGTCGGTTGGCAGGCCGGTGGGTGCCGTCCCTGACCAACCACCCATCGGAGGTCTCGTGTCGTCACGTCCAGGTTCCACGGTCGTCGATCGGCAGCCCGGCAGCCCGCTGCCAGCCAACGCTGATGACGCTGCGGCCATGCTCGTCGGCGCCGTCAAGCGATACGGCTCCGACCGGTCGGCCGTCGTCGCGCTCGACGATGTCACCATCGCGTTCCCGGCGGGGAAGTTCACGGCCGTGATGGGCCCGTCGGGTTCGGGAAAGTCGACGATGATGCATTGTGCCGCCGGGCTGGATCAACTGACGTCAGGCCGCGCATTCGTCGGCGACACCGATCTGTCGACGCTCAACGATCGCGAGTTGACCAGGCTGCGCCGAGAACGGATCGGGTTCGTGTTCCAGGCATTCAATCTCGTGGCGACGCTCACGGCCGAGGAGAACATCTGCCTGCCGATGACGTTGTCGGGGCGCCGGCCGAGTGTCGCAGTGCTCGATCAGGTCGTGTCGCTGCTGCGCCTGGGTGATCGGATGCATCATCGGCCGGCGGAGCTCTCGGGTGGCCAGCAACAGCGAGTTGCCGTCGCCCGGGCGCTGGTCGCCCAGCCGCAGGTGGTCTTCGCCGACGAGCCCACCGGCAACCTCGACACCCGGTCCGGACAGGAGATCCTCGGATTCCTGCGATCAGCAGTCGATCTGCATCACCAGTCGATCGTGATGGTCACGCACGATCCCAACGCCGCTGCCTGGGCGGACCACGTCGTGTTCGTCGTAGACGGCCGAGTGCACGACGTGATGGATCACCCGTCGGCCGATTCGGTGATCGACGTCATGAAGGGCCTGGGGCGATGAGCCAGATGATGCGGAGTGCGGCTCGAAGCGTGCTCGCGAGTCGGGGTAGGTTCGTGCTGACGGGCACGGCGATCATGCTGTCGGTGGCGTTCCTCGTCGCGACGCTGGTGCTGTCCGACTCGATGCGCGGCCGAGCAGCCGGTGACATCGCCGAAGCGTTGGCCGGGACGGATGCCGTGGTGCAGGGCGTCGTCCTCGGCGCGCCCGGCGGAGGGCCGGGAGATCCGGAAAGGTCGGTTCGGCGCGCACTGGATCCCGACATCACCGAACGCGTGGCTACGGTCGATGGCGTCGACGGCGCCGCCTCGCAATGGATCGGCTTCGCGAAGCTGGTCGTCGACGGATCGTCAGTCGGAACGGGCACGGCGAGCGACGTCGGTCGCAACTGGGTTGCCGACTCGGCGCTCAATCCGTTCCGGCTCACGAGCGGGCGACCACCGATCGAGGTCGGAGATATTGTGATCGACCGATCGCTCGCCGATGACGCACGCTTGGCTCCGGGTGACGTCGTACAGGTCCTGACCACGACGGGGATGCACGACGCGACCATCACCGGTGTCGCGACGTTCGCGTCGGCGGACGCGGCACCGCTGCAGCGAACGGTGTTGTTGCCCGACGGAGCGGTGTCCGCCTGGCTCGACACCGCAGCGCCGACGGAGGTGCTCGTCGACATCGCGGAGGGCGCTGACCGCGCCGAGGTGCTCGACCGATTGTCAGCGCTGACTGATGCCGAGGTCATCGACAGGTCCGACCACGTCCGGACGATGCAGGACGCCGCGACGTCACCGCTGCAGTTCCTGACCGTGTTCCTCCTGGCATTCGCCGTGGTCGCGGTGTTGATCGGTGTGACGATCATCTTCAACACGTTCGCGCTCACCGTCGCCCGCCGCCGGCGGGAATCGGGGCTGCTACGTGCGATCGGTGCGGAACGACGCCAAGTGCTTGGCGGAGTGGTGATCGAGGCGGCCCTCGTCGGGACGATCGCCACGCTCGCCGGCCTCGTGTGCGGGGTCGCGGGAGTGGGCGCGCTGCGCTGGCTCGTCGGGCTCGCCGGGGTCACGTTGCTCACCGGGCCGTCGATCGTGAGCACGACCTCGATCGCGGTCGCCGCGACCGTCGGAATCGGCGCAACGATTCTCTCGGCATGGATCCCGGCTCGCCGCGCGGCGGCGACACCGCCGATCGAGGCGCTACGCGAGAGCGCGGCGGAACCCCGGATCGTGAGCCCGGCGCGAACTGCGAGCGGGCTCGTGCTCGCCGCGGCGGCGATCGCTGGAGGAACTGTGGCTGTGGTGCGCTCGAGCGCGACGTGGGTCATGTTCATCGCTGCAATCGTCCCGGCGCTCGTGCTCTGCGGTCCGGCGATCGTGACCGCCGCAGCACGTGGGAGCGCTCAGGTGGCCCGCCGCGCCGCCGGTGTGTGTGGCTCGATCGCAGCGGGCAACCTGGCTGCCAGCCCCCGCCGATCGGCGTCAACGGCGCTCGCGCTCATGCTCGGCACCGCGATGGTGACGATGTTCGCGATCTTCGCGAGCTCGCTGACGAGCGCAGTCGGGACGGACGTTCGTAAAGGACTGCAGGCCGACCTGGTGGTCACGTCGGCGACCGCCGACTTCCCGACGATCGATCCCACCCTGGCCGGCCGGATCGCGGCGCTGCCCGACGTCGACGCAGTCGCTGCGCTGTCGGTCGCCGAAGGGATCGTGGCAGGTAAGGCCGAGGCGATCGGCGGCATCGACCCGACAGCACTGCCCACCATGTTCGACCTCGACCCGATCGCCGGCGACCTCGCCGAGCTGAGCGAGGGGGGCGTGGCCGTGGTCGGCGACGACCCGACGCTGCTGGGCGGCACCCTCGCGATCGAGTTCGAACGCTCGACACTTGAGGCGCCGATCGTTGCCGTGGTGGCGAGGAGCACCGGCGGTTTCGAAGCCCCTTTGTACTTCGTCGACCGTGCGACGCTCGACGACTCGGTCGGTCGTTTGCTCGACGCTCTGTTGTTCGTCGACCTCGCCGACGGAGTGGTCGCGGACGCCGAGGAAGCGGTGCGGGCCCTGGTCCGAGCCACGCCCGGATCGTTCCTCGAGACCCGGGCAGAACACGTCGACAACAGCGGGAGCGAAATCGCCGCGTTTCGGAACTTCATCGACGGAATGCTCCTCCTCGCTAGCTTCATCGCGCTCCTCGGAGTCGCCAACACCACGGCGCTCGCGATCAACGAACGCTCTGGAGAGCTCGGGCTGCTGCGAGCGGTCGGCGCGACTCGCCGCGAGCTGCGTCGAATCGTGCGGCTCGAGGTGGCACTCCTGTCGTTCGTGGCAGCATCGATCGGTATCGCCGTCGCAGTCGTTCTCGGCTGGGCGCTGATCGACGTCACCGGTGGCACGGAGATCCCATCCGTCGTCGTACCGTGGTCCCGCCTCGCAGTGACGCTCGCCGTTGCGGTCGCAGCCGGAGTCGTCGCCGCGGCGTGGCCCGCGTTCCGGGTCTCCCGGGTACCCGTGCTTGAGCTGGCGGGCCGGGACCGCTGATGCGCAGTCCTGTTCAAGCAGAGAGTGGTTCAGCCACAACATGGCGCTGGATTTGGGCCCGCGCGGGATCACCGTCAACTCGGTGTCACCCGGCATTGTCATGACCCGCAACAGCCGATACCTGGTCGACAATCCGGGACTCGCGGCGCAGCAGACGGCGCGCGTCGCCCTCGGTCGGCTGGGCGAGGCGGACGACGTGGCCAGCATCATCGCCTTCCTCGCCTCCGACGAGGGGCGCTGGGTGACCGGTCAGGTCATCGACGCTTCGGGCGGCACCGCGCTCTGAGATCGACCCGGCTGGATCGTGGTTCGTGGGTGGCGTTGATGGTGCGTGTTGGCGCCCACGCCGGTGCAGTTGTCTGCCTCACACCTCGTCAGAAGGATCAGGCACGCGGTGTCTTGAGGCTGAACCCCTGGAAACGAATGGAGGGCCTGCCCTCTTGGTCACGCATCGGCGATCCCCATCCATCGTGCTGGACGCTTCCAGGGCATCTGCGCCATCTGCACCCAGCAAGGAGAAACCGGATGAACCTGGCTCTTTGGATTGCTGCCGGACTGCTGGCAGCAGTCGCCCTAGCCGGCGGCATCAGCAAGACATTCGTACCCAAGGAGAAACTGGCTGCGCATAGTGGCGGGGAGTGGACCGGACACGCCAGCGTCGTCTTCGTCAAGACTCTCGGGGTCCTCGAACTCCTGGCTGCGGTTGGCCTGATCCTGCCCGCCGTGCTCGACATCGCGCCGTTCATGGTGCCGGTGACCGCCGTCTGCTGGATCTTGCTCATGGTCGGCGCGATGATCACCCATGGCCGCTTTGGTCAGCCCAAGTTGGTAATGCTGAACTTGGTCTATCTTCTGCTTGCAGCCTTCATCGCGTGGGGCCGCTTCGTCCTTGAGCCTTTCACCGGCTGACGAAGACGTGCCGCTGGCCGGGGTGGTGTCCTGTTCGCGGGTGATCCGCAGCACGGGCCGCCCCGGCGGTGGCTTCGGCCGGATCCATCGGCTGCCTCTCGTGGTCGGTCGTCGCGCGCGGGAAGAAATTCAACGGCCGCAAGCGGTTCATCGTCACCGATGCTCTGGCCTGCTGGTCATCGTCCGGGTCCTGGCCGCCTTGTGGCAGGACCGCGACGGCGCCAAGGGTGCGCTGCTCGCCACGTACACCATCGAGCAGCGAACTGTATTCCGTCATGCGGGCGAATCGCCGCCAAAGGATAGAATGCTCGGGCACGACGAGTGGCCATAGTGGATCACTGGAGGCGATCTGGTGCGGTGGCAAACGGCGGCGATGCACGACCCGCGCCTACCGCTCCGGCTGTCCGAGCGGGCCGGCGCGCCGTCAGGCCGGCGTCATTTCCCGGGCGCGGCGCCGTCGGCCTGCCAGGCGCCGGCGCGAGCCTGGTCAACGAGGGCCATGCTCGCCGGACTGGTGAGTCTGCTGCTTGCCGGTTGCACCACTGAGCCGGAGCCGACCCGACTGGACGGCACCGATCAGATCGTCGAGCCGATGGTCAGCGCTGCGGCACCGCCCGGTCCTGAGTTCGACCTGGCCCGTCGGAGTCTCGCCGGCGCCCAGCTCACCCGGGACGGCAAGTATCAGGCTCGGCTGGCCGGTGACTGGGTGGTCGTCTCCACCGCCGACGGTGCCGAGTTCGACCGGTTCGGCACCGGCGCCGAAGACGCCCGGATCAAGATGGACTTCTCTCCCGACGGGCGATACCTCGCGGTCGGACTACCGGACTCGGTGGTCCTCTACGACTTCACCACGAAGAACCCCACGGCGCTGCCCCTGCCGGAGGAGGTAGAGCGGCCGGACGGCGCACCCCAGCCGCGCGCCGGCAGGTTGCGCTTCTCGGCCGACAGCGGCCATCTGGTGGTCGAACTGTTCGATGAACGGAACAACAGTCGCTACTGGCTCCACGATCTGCACAGTCGTCGCGAGATCGTTTCGCCGCTTCCGTCGAGCATCGAGGTTCCGAGTGATCCGCGTGCCATCTTGTATGTGGCTGGGCTGGCCGTGGTCAACGGCGGAAAGCGGGTGGTGATCGCGGGTCAAGAAGGCTTCCTGGTCTGGGCACCATACGAGCAGACATTCCAGTGGCGGCTCTGCGCCTGCGGTAGCACGCTGACCAGCACAGTGGACCGGCAGGCTCGGCACGTGGCATTCCTGACTCTGAACGACGAAGTAGTGCTCTGGGACCCGGGCCCTCCCCAAGAGGTTGGACACTGGAAGGTGCCGGCCGTGCCACTTGGCGCCAAACCGGCAGTGAACCCCGCCGAGATGGAGTTCACCGAAGACGGCGGCTGGCTGCTGGCCGGCCCGGAACACGGCCACGTGTGGTCGGTCCCGGACGGCAAACTGGCGGGTTCGTGGCAGGGGCCTGGGTCGTGAGCGGTGGCAAACCGAAACGGCGGCGCGGCAACAGCGGTCGGGACCGGAAGAAGGCAGTCCGGGGTGGGCGTCCGACAGCGGCCCAGGACAAACCGGGTGGCGATCAGCCGCTACCGCGGCTGCGCCGGGTGCTGGGATCGTTACATCGGGCCTGGTGGTTCGTGCTGGGCACTGCGGTAGCCGCCCTCCTCGGCGCCGTCGCGGGCATCTATGTACCCAGGTGGGTTGACCATCTGGACCCGCAGGTCGTCGCGGTACACGTCGTGGCGAATCCGGCCACCGTGGACACCTGGGGCACTGCTGAGTTCGCCATGGTGCTGCCGAAGGACGTCCGGCCCCCCGATGATCCACCGGTGGGCTGCGCGACGCTGATCGACTGGGCGCGCGCCCTCGGCGCTGTCGATCACAAGGTGAGCCGGGTGCGCGTCGTCGTGCAGGGCGCCAGCGATCAGGGGGTGCTCATCGACAACCTGCGTGCTCGCGTGATCCGGCGCAGCCAAACTCCGGAACCGGCCGGTGTGCAACTGCGCTGCGGCGGCCAGCAGGGAGCCGTCGAACCACGGGACGTCGAGATGGACCTGGACGCTCCCCAGCCGGCCGCACGCTACCGCACCCTGATCGAGGGGCGCAGGCCACTGTTCGGGTTCACCCTCGCCAAGGGCGAGACCGAGGTGTTCGACCTGACCGCGTTCACCACCGGCACGGTGGAGTGGACTATCGAACTCGACCTGGTGGTCGCTGGGAAACGAAAGCGGGTCGAGGTGACCAACCGGGGTCGGAGCTTTGTCACGACCGCAGCGCCCGGACCCCGGACCTACCAGGTACCCCCAGGCGGCGACCACTGGATCGAGTGTGCGCAGACGCCCCGCCGCGCCTGCCCGGAGAGCGGTCCGCCGGCACACTTCAGGTACGACGCCTGACATCTCCTCAGCCTGCAGGAACGGTTCCCTCCCAGGCGAAGACGGTCGGCTGACGCTGACCTTCGTCGGTGCAGCAGTCGTTGCCGTCGCGCCGGACCATCAGTACGAAGCGTCCTCTGTCACTGATCCGCCGCCGGGGCCACGGGAGTTCCGCCTCGTGTCCGTACCCGGCGGCGGGCGTCGCCCGCGCGTCGGGAGAAACCGACGGCGGGGCGCACCCGGTCTACGGACGGCTGTAAGTCCCCGGTGGACCAGAGCCGATGCCGGCGTCGCCTCGGCGGTGACGCCGGCGTCGGCCGCGCTCGTTACGGAGTGACCACTCGGCCGCCGAAGGTCACGACCAGCCGACCGTCGGAGGCGAAGGACCAGCCCAGAGCGCCGGTGTACGACGAACACCGGGTTCCGTTGGTGCCGGACCAGAACTGGTTCGAGCTGTCGGAGTTGCCGATGATCCGGTCGTTCGAGCCGCCGTTGCACGAGGTGTTGTTTCGGAACACCGAGGAGCCGCCGTCGAAGTTGAAGTTGCGCTCGGCGTTGCCGATGTTGGCGTTGTTCGACACCGTCATCGTGCCGGGGTTGCGGTTGTAGGTGAACCCGTGCTTGCCGTTGGCGTAGGCGATGTTGCCGCGGATGGTGTGGTTCACCGCGATGTCCTCGCCGCCGAGCTTGAATCCGTTGCGGTCGCCGTTGCCGGCCTGGCCGCCGTTGCTCAAGGTGCCGTTGTGGTAGGCGAGGGAGGACTCGATGGTCACCGCGCCGATGGCCCCGGTGTCGCTCTTGGTGTAGAGGTCGTAGCCGTCGTCGATGTTGTTGTGTGCCACCGTGTAACGGAAGACGTTGCCGGGACCGACGGTCAGCTTCGGGGCGAAACCGTCGGCATCCTCGCCGTCGGAGTCGACGTTGTCGTGCGACACAGTGCTCACCACGAGGTTGTTGGAGGGCCACTGGTCGCGGGGCGCGTTTGCGATCAGCCGCGAAAGTTGCAGCCCTGAGTCCCGGTTGTGGCGGGTGATCGTACGCTCGATGATGTTGTTGTTGCCGGCCAGCAGGATGCCGTTGTCGCCGGCCCGCTCGACGATGATGCCGCGGATGTGCCAGTACGATCCGCCCACCGCCAGGCCCCGGTTGGCCGGGTCCTCGCTCTGCGCCGAGAAGTTCAGGATCGGGGTCTCACCCGCGTACGCGAAGATGTTCTTGCGTGCGCTCGACGTGCCGTTGTTGCCCTGGGCGATGGTGATGGTCTGCGAGTAGCGGTAGGTGCCGCCGCGCAGGAAGATCGTTCCGCCGGTGGGAATCCGGGTGATCGCGGAAGTGAGCGTCGTCGGGTTCGCAAGCGTGCCGGCCGCGCTGTCGGTGCCGGTCGGCGCCACGTACAGCGTGCCGCTCGACGGCGGGGGCGGGCTGGTCGGTGGGGGCGTGCTCGGTGGCGGGGTGGTCGGCCCGGTCGTCGGCGGCGGGGTCGTCGGCCCGGGCGTGGCACCTGAGGCGTACGTCTCGAACTCGGCGATCCTCGGCGTGCCGCTTGCGCCGGTGATCTCGAAGTTGATCTTTCTCAGCGAGGTGGCGGGGAAGTTGATGACCCCGGCCCCGGCGCCACTGGCCAGGGTGGCGCCGGTGTCGTTGTTGACGAGTCGCCAGGAGCCGACGACACCTACCGCGCCGGCCGCCTCCCGGATGTTCACCGACGCCACGGTGGTGGCGGTGCCCCACTTGACGGAGATGCGACCGGTCGTGCCGGTCGGCGACCAGTAGCTGCCCATGTCGCCGTCGATCACGTTGCCGTAGCTGGTGCCGCTGGCCTTGCTGGAGCCGTCGGCGCCGGCCCCGAGACTGAGGTTCGTCGCGTTGGCGCTCACCGATGCGGCGGCGAATCCGTCGGCCGAGCCGGACGCTCGGGACACCGGCAGCGCTGAGGCAACGGCGGCTGCGGCGGCCACGGCGGTGCCGCCGGCGAGCAGCCTTTGTCGCACGGTAGTTCTCACTGTTCGTCTCCTCGGGGAGTGAGCACGGTGCAAGGCGTCTCCTGCACAGCCCGACACCGCAGGATGGCTACAGGGTCATGTCATCAGCCTGGCTATAGAGCGAAACATCGATGTAATGCCAGGCTAGGAAAGCGCTTGCCGGCATGACAAGCCCAGCGATGTGCAGGTTTGTTGCAGGATTGTGGGCAGCCGCCCGTCCAGCCGAGAAGACACGGGCAGCACGGCAGCGCGAACCGCCTCCACCGCGCACGGCCCGCACGTGCAAACCCGGCTGGAGCAACGGGCAGCCAAGGTACGCGCGAGACTCGCCACGATCGACACCGAACGTTCGACGCGCGCCATGGAGCCTTGAGAGGCTGATGTCCTAGGACGCTCTGCAGGGGGTGAGGCGTCTCATGAAAGCGAGGATCAAGCCCACCCGTGACGCCTTACCGGCAGCCGGCAAGGACTGGTCGGGGCGGTCAGCGGTAGGGCGTTGCAGGGCTCGCCAGCGGGGGAGGCGATGGGCTGGCCGGTCGCCTAGCGGGTCCGGCGGCCGGTCAGCCGTTGCGTAGGACGCGGTAGCCGAGCGTGGGTGAGAGCCGCATGATCGTGCGTAGGAGCTTTGTCCTACCGACGTAGATCTCGTCGCCGCCGCGGCGCATGCCGTCGAGGACCGCAGCCGCCGCCTGACTGGCGCTGATCTTGCCGCGGCCACGCCCGTGCGTCATATCGGTGTCGACGAGGGCCATGACTGCATCGATCACCCGTACGTCCGGGGCTGCGTCCTGGCACTGGTAGCGAAGCGCACGGGTGAAGGTGCGCACACCCGCCTTGGTCGCGCAGTACACCGGTGCCGATTGTTTGGGTGCCAGTGCCAGCCCGGTGGAGACGTTCACGATCGCTGCGGAGGGCTGCCGGCGCAGGTGTGGCAACAGGCCGGTGGACAGCGCGATGACGGCGTCGAGATTGACGGCGACCTCGCGACGCACGGCCGGCCGCAGGGAATGCGGGTCGGCGCCGAGGAAGTCGGTGAGTGTCTGCACACCGGCATTGTTGATCACCACTGAGAGAGCGGGGTGCCGGTCGGTGACCTCGCCGATGAAGGCATCGACCGCGTCGGGGTTTGCCAGGTCGACCGTCCAGGGGTGGACGCGGCCGCGGTGCTCGGCCTCCAGCGCGGCGAGCTGGCCGTAGTCGCGTCCGACAGCCACCACCTGTGCTCCACGTTCGACCAGTTGCCGAGTGAGCTCTCGGCCGATGCCCCTGGCGCCGCCTGTGACAAGAATCGTTCTGCCTGCGAGGTTCATCGCCCCGCCTCCTTTACTCGCGCCAGTTGGTGGTCCCGGTTGCCGAGGTGAGGCTGGGAGGTCGGGCGGGCGAAGGCCGTCCGGTACGCTGCGGGCGTCATGGCGGTCCGGCGTCGGAACTCGCGGGTGAAGTGCGGTTGGTCGGCGTAGCCACAGGCGAAACCGACCACGCCGAGCGAGTGTCCGGCGTTCATCAAGAGGTCGGCGGCGGCCTCGGCGCGCGCGGCGGCGAGCAGCACGGCGAAGCCGCCCTCGGCCTGCAGCCGGCGTTGCAGGCTGCGTGGCGCCATGCCCAGCTCGGCGGCCAGGGCACCCAACGTCCAGCGGTGGGCGAGGTTGCCGGCGAGCAGACGCCGGGCACGGGCTGCCACGTCGGTTCCGGTGAGCGGCCGATCCGCCCTTGCCGTCGGCGCAAGCGACGACCATGCGAAGTGCCAGACCGCAGTGGCGTGACCGGGCGGTGGGGCCGTGAAGACCCCGTCGGCGTACACGACCAGCACCCGGCGTGAATCGAGCGCGACCGTTACCCCGCGCGCACCGATCGCCGCCAGCAACGCTGTCAGCACGCCGAGGATCAGCGCGTCCTCGGCGGGCTCGGGCGGCGCTCCGGGCGGCCCGACGTGCTCGGCGACGAGGTGGGACGGGCCCGCCTCGCGCACCACGACCCGGTGGCGCGAGTGGGTGAAACGCTCCAGCCGGCCCCACCGCGCGAAGAGGTCGTCGGGGGTCCTGGCTGCCGCGAGCGCCAACAGGGCCGGATCCGGCGGCAGCCGCGGCAGGAACAGGCCCACGCGCAGCAGTGGCAGCAGTCCGTGGGCCTGCGCTATGCCGGCCAGGAGCCGGCGTTTCGCATCGAGCGGCATCAGCGCACCACCCGACGGGTACGCCGGGACCGCGATCGCCTCCTCGGCGAGCGCGCGCCGCACCGCTGCGATCAGGACCGCGCTCGCGAACTCGTCCACCGGCTCCTCGTCCCATCTCCCAAACTGTTTCGCGGAAGGCTATGCCGGCAGCGACCGGACGTCTTGAACAATGACGCCAGCCCTGCAACGCGAAGGTCCATCCCCGGGTTGTCGCTGGTGCGGGGGCCTCGACTGCGAATCCACAGACCGCAAAGATCGGGCCGCCGGCACGCCGCCTGGCTTACCAGCAGCCGAGTCGTGAAATCGTCGGCGACGAGAACCTGATCTTGGTGGTCGGCGTCTGTATGGACGTGAGGCAAGACGAAGGGGAGTTGCTGCGGCGGATCGCGCGTGGCGACGGTGCGGCGTTCGACGAACTGTACCGCCGGACGTCTCCGTGGTTGCTCTATCGTCTCCGCCGTCGCTGCGCGGACGACGACCTGATCGCTGATGTCATCCAGGAGACGTATCTCGCGGTGTGGCGGGCCGCCGACTCCTACGCGGGTATGAGTGCCGGTAGCGCGGTCGGCTGGCTGTGGTCGATCGCCGCGCGGCGGCTCGTCGACGGATTTCGGCGACGCGCGAGGGATGCCCAGGCGGTGCCGCTGCCGCTGGCCCTGGAGGACTCGCCGGCGGCGGAGGACGTGGTGTTGGCCGGCGCGATCGGCGACGACATGGGTGATGCGCTGCGCCGGCTGGCACCGGAGCTGCGTCAGGTGCTGCACGCCCTGGTGTTGGACGGACTTTCGGTCCGGGAGACCGCGCTCATGCTCGGCCTTCCGGAGGGAACCGTGAAGACTCGCGCCCGTCGTGCGCGACTGGCACTGCGGGAGGCGTTGTCGTGAACGCACACATCCCGGTCCGGGCATTGGGCCGCTATGCCGCCGGTGATCCGGGCATCGCAGCGGACGTCCTGTGGGCGATGGAGACACACCTGGAGCAGTGTGCCGACTGCCGGAGCCGGCTGGCGGACGCCAGCGACGGTGATTCGATGGCGCTGCTGGCCACCGTCTGGGTGAAGGTGGAAGCTGCGATGTCCGCCGCCGAGCCGGTGACTGTCCGGCGCCGGTGGCTACCTGCGCGGTCCGCCCGGTGGGTGACGCCGGTGCTCGTTCCCTGGCTCGTGACGACGGTGCTGGTGGTGCTGGTCGCGCTCGGGTTCGACCTGGCGGTCGCCGGCCGGGGCGCGACACCGCCGTCGCTGGTGGTGCTCCTGGCGCCGGTCGCGCCGCTCCTCGGGGTCGCCACCGCCTGGACCGGGCGGCTCGATCCGGCCCACGAACTGGTCGTCGCGACCGCCCGGGCCGGCCTCGGGATGGTGCTGCGACGAACCCTGGTCGTGCTCGTGGTGGTGATCCCGGTGCTGACGGTGGCCGGTTGGATGGTCGGCGCATCCCCGGCGCGCTGGTTGATGCCCTGCCTGGCGTTCACGGCGGGTGCGCTGGCGCTCGGCAAGGTGGTCGGTCTGCCGAGGGCGGCGTGGGGCCTGGCGTTGCTCTGGGCCACGGTGGTCGTCGGGCCGAGCATCGTCACCGCCCGGCTGCCGGTACTGCTGAGCGAGGCCGCCCTGCCGGGGTGGGCGGCGCTGACCGTGGTGGTGGCTCTCGTCCTCCTGCCTCGTCGCAGTGGTTACGCGGAGCTCCGATGAGAAGAAGGTACGGAATGAGGAAAGGGATCAGTGCCGCCCTCCTGGCGCCGACGACATACGCGTGGGCGATCCGGGCGGTGGAGCTTCGGGTGCGAGCGGGCAGACGCCTGGCCGTCGATGGCCTCGACCTGTCGATGGGCAACGGTGTGCACGGGCTGCTCGGGCCCAACGGAGCCGGCAAGACGACGCTGATGCGGGCGCTCGCGACCGTGTCGCGCCCAGCCGGCGGCGTGCTCGAACTACTCGGTCACCCCGTGCACGCACGATCCGACCTGCGGACGTTGCGCCGGTCGATCGGCTACCTTCCGCAGGAATTCGGGTTCTACGGCCGGTTCACGGTACGGGAGTTCGTCGAATACCTTGCCTGGCTGAAGGAGGTGCCGGCGCACGACATCCCGGACGCGGTGCAGCGTGCGTTGGAACGTGTGGGCCTGGCCGAGCGTGGCGACTCACGCATGAAGACGCTTTCCGGTGGGATGGTGCGGCGAGCCGGCATCGCGCAGGCGATCGTCAACGATCCGGAGATCCTGCTGCTGGACGAGCCCACGGTAGGTCTCGATCCCGAGCAGCGGCTGGCCTTCCGCTCGCTGCTGCGCGAGCTGGGCGAGCACACCTGTGTCGTCGTCTCCACCCACCTGGTGGAGGACGTGGTCGCTGCCTGCACGAACGTGGTGCTGATGGATGCCGGTCGGCTGGTGTTCCACGGTGGTCCGGCTGATCTGGTGGAACTGGGCCGCGAGGGAGTGGGCGACAGTTCGGCCGAACGCGGGTACACCGAGCTGTTGCGCCGGCACCGCGCGGCGGGGGAGCGCACCGCATGACCGGCCGGATCCTGCGCATCGAGATCCATCGGTCGGTGGCGCCCTGGACGGCCCTGGGTGCCGCGCTGGTCGGCACCGCCCTGCTCTATGTCGCGCTGGACGGTTGGGGGGGACGCTGGATGCTGCTGGCGCTCTGGCAGCGGGAGTATCTGTTCATCCTCTGGCCCATGGCGCTGGGCCTGGGCGCGTGGCAGGCCGGCCGCGACCGCCGCTGCCGCACCGAGGAACTGGTCGCGGCGACCGCCCGTCCGCGGTGGCAGCGGGTGCTGCCGGCAGCCACGGCGATGGCGCTCGCCGGGGCCGCCGGCTACGTCCTGATGTATGTCGGCGGCGCGGTCCAGGTCGCGGCGTATGCGAGCTATCTGCCGGGGCAGTCCATCGTGATAGCCGGTGTCGGTGTGCTGTGGATGGTGTCCGGCGTCTGGCTGGGCATGACCGTCGGGGCGCTCGCCCCGTTCCGCCTTACCCCACCCGTCACCGCCGTCGTGGGTGCCACCGTGGCGCTCGTCGCGATCACCGACCGGGGGTACGCCCACGTGCCGAAGATCGTTCATCTGCTGACGCCGTCACCGTTCGGGTTCTGGGGCGACTTCGTGACGGTGCTGGGCAGAGTCAGCGTCGCCCACACTGTCTGGCTGGTCGGCCTGGCAGCGAGCGCGCTCGCCGGCTTCCTCTGCGCCACCCGGACCGCCCGGATGGTGGCGGCCCTGCCCGCCGTGGTGGCGGCCGTGGTGGCCCTGGCGGTACTTCCCGACGGCCGGCAGCGGCTGCCGGTGCCCGATGCGGCGGCGGTCGCGCTGGTCTGCACCGCCGGACCGGGGCCCGAGGTGTGTGTCACCCGGGTTCACGCCAGCGCTCTGGCGGAGCTGCGGGATCCGGCGCGGCAGGCGCTCGCGACGATGTCGGCGAAGCTCCCGCAGGCACCGACCTCGGTCCACGAAACACCCGAATCCTGGTACGAGAACCAGCCGACCCCGCGACCGAGGGATGTGCTGCTCGTGGAACTCGAGCTCGCGCCCTGGGGTGGCGTGAAGGCAACCCCCGACGAGTTGCGGTGGCGTCTCCTCGACGGGGCGGGCACCCGGCCGTGTGCGTACACCATCGGAAAACCCGACGCGGCCCGGGCGAACCGCGTCGCGCGGCTGGCCGCGGCCGCCTGGCTGGCCGACAGCGCGCCACCGGACGGCCCGGACGGCGACGCGGCAGGTCAGACGTGGCAGACACTTCGCGCGTTTCCGGCGGCGGAGCAGCGGGACCGCGTCGCCGCGCTGCGGAGGGCGGCGCTGGCCTGCACCGAGGTGAATCTGCTCGACCTTCTGGTCGGTGACCACCCATGAGGTGGCTCACGTTGTACCTGCGGTGCCGGGGCGTCCCGGCCGCCGCCGGGGCGGCGGCGGCCGGCGTACTCGTGTTGTGGGGGCTGGGCCAGACGGCCGAGGAGCCGCGACTCAGGCTCGCGGTCGCGTTGTTGTCGACGCTCGTCGCCATCGTCGCGTTCGGGCCCGGGCTCACCGGCGCCGATCCCGCGTTGGAGCGGACGGCGTCCCTGCCGTGGCCGCCGCGCCGCGCCGCGCACATCCTGGCGGTGATGGCCACCGCGACGCTCATCGCCGCGGCGCCGGCGCTGACCGGTGAACCGCTGGCGACGGCGGCGCTGATGATCAGGAACACCACCGGGCTCGGTGGGCTCCTCGCCGTCGGAGCAGTCTGGGGTGCGCAGTGGGCCTGGCTTCTCCCGGTCGGGTGGACACTCGCGGTGATCCTGTCCGGGCCGGCGAGCGGGCACCTGTACCAGGAGATCCTGACCTGGATGCTGCAGCCGGCCGCCACCGCCTCGGCCGCTGCCTGCGCCGCGACCATCGCCGTCGTCGGCGTGGTCACCCACGCCCTTCTCGGGGGCCGCCGGTGAGCACCCGTCCCGGCGGATCACCGAATCGTCCCAGCCCGCCCCGGAGCGCGGCCGTCACTGGTCCGACCGAGGGTGTCTGCCGTCGCAGGCGGCGCTTTCTCGGCCAACTGAGCGTGGCAGACGGACAGCAGTTGCCGCAGTCGGGTCAGTCGGGTGATGTGCCCATCGATGATCTCCAGCCGGCGGCGGAACATTTCACTCGCCTGTGGCAGCCGGATGTGGTCGGGCACGGTGTGTTCGGGCAGAGTGTCGCCGTCGAGCAGATGAAGATGGGCGCTGAGCGTGGCGATGTCGTCAACGGTCAGGCCGAGCGACAGCAACTCGCGGATGATCTTCACTCGGGCCACGTCGGCATTGCTGTAGGTCCGTTGCCCGGTGCGGGTGCGTATCGGTGGTGCCAGCAGTCCCCGCTGTTCGTAGAAGCGTAACGCCCGCGGTGTGGTTCCCGCTGCCGCTGCGGCGTCACCGATACGCATCGTGCCTCCCGAGTGTCAGAGCGCTACGAGGACAGCGCCGACATGCCGTCCCTCGACGACCTCCTGGAACGCTCGGGCGGCCCGGTCGATTCCATGGATGCGGGTATGCGGAAATCGGATGCTGCCAGCCTGTAGCCAGTCGCCGAACCGCTGCGTCCATTCGGCGAGCGCGTCGGGGTGGTCGGCGGCGTTGAACCCGCGCATGCTGGTTCGCTTGAGCACGATGGGCGCGAGGTCCAGTTCCAGCGGCGCGGTCGTGCCAGCGCCCTCGGCGGCGAGTTGCGCCGACAACGCGCCGATCAGGACGATGCGGGCGTGGGGCCGGGCGGCTTGCACCGCAGCCTGAAGCTGTTCGCCGCCGACGGTGTCGAGCGCCACGTCGATGCCGTCCGGAGCGGCGTCGGCGAGCTGCGTGGCGATCGGTTCCGCTCCGCGTACGACGACCGCGTCGTAGCCGAGTTCGGTGGTCAGGACGCGGGCCTTCGCCGGTGAGCCGGTGGTACCGATGACTCTGGCCGCGCCGAGACGACGGGCGATCTGGCTGGCGAGGGAACCGACGGCACCGGCGGCGCCGGTGATGAGCACCGTGTCGCCGGCACGAACGGCGGCGGTGCGGGTCAGCGCCGCGTACGCGGTCCAGCCCTGCGACAGGTGAGCCAGCGGATCCGGTAGCGAGTCTCCGAGCCGCCGGCACTGGTCGACCGGGACGACCGCGTACTCGCGCCAGCCGAGGTCGTGCCCGACCAACTCGCCCGGACGCAGGCCGCTGGAGTCGGGGGCGGCGACGACCTCGCCGATCGCGGCGCCGGGCAGCGGATCGCCTGGTCGCGGACCGGGCAGTCCCGCCGCGGCCGCGCCGATGAGGGTCCGGAGCAGGGCCGCGGAGACCAGGAAGGCACGGTTGCGGACCAGAACCTCGCCGGACGAGCGGGGTGGCACCGGGACCTCAACGATGGTGAAGTCTTCCGGGCGCGGCAGGCCGTCCGGAGTCGTGAGCAACTGAACCTGACGATGGATGGAGGGCAGTGAAGGCACGTGACGCTCCTTGCTCGGTCGGTGGAGCGCGACCGTAAACCCTGACCCATGCGTCAGCTGCAAGTCTCAAGGGCACCCACAGGACTGGTACAGCAGGCTGTACTTTCTGGGCCGCGGCACGCCGGAGCCGACCTTGCGTCGCTATGGTCTCTGCCGGGAGGTACGGGATGCCGCGCAGGGACGCCGCTGGCGCTTCGGCCGCTGCGGGACGACTGGGCCCGCAGCTCTGGCGGGCGGCGCGGCGACACCTGCGTCGCCGCCTACGAATGTCTGTCGACGCCGTCGAACACCTCGTCGGCGGCCTCGGCACGTCGATCCTGGCGCTGGCGGCCGTACTGCTCCTGGTCCTGGTGGCGCTCGCCAGCGTGGTCGGCGTCGGCCTGGCGATGGTCCCGTCGGCGGCGAAGGCGGTCCGGCTCGCCGCCAACCGGGAGCGGGCCCGGCTGTCGCGATGGGACCGCGATCTGCCCCTGCCGCCGGCGGTCCCCACGAGCCTGCGCGACGTCCTGCGCGACCCGTGGTTTCGGCGTGAGTGCGCGTTCGTGGGCATCCACGGCACCGTCGGGTTCGGGCTGGGTGTGCTCGGGTTGTCGCTGCCGATCTCCGCCGTGCAGAACCTGCTGTTTCCGCTCTACTACTGGGTGCTGCCGCCGGAGGCGGGCGGTCCGGGGTTCATCGACTGGCGGATCGACGGGCTCCCCGACGCGCTGCTGGTGGGGTTGATCGGGGTCGGCTGGCTCGCCGCGACCGTGGCGCTCAACCCGCCGCTGGCCGGGCTGCAGGCGCTGCCGGGGCGACGGTTGCTGGCACCCCCGCGCGACGTCGACATGTCGCTGCGGATCGCCGAGCTGACCGCCACCCGGGCGGCCGCGCTGGACGCGCACGCCGTCGAGCTGCGGCGCATCGAGCGGTCCCTGCACGACGGGGCGCAGAACCGGCTGGTCGCGGTCACCGTGCTGCTGGGTGCCGCGCGGCGGGCGATGCTCCGCAATCCGGCGCGGGCGGTGGAGATCCTGGACCGCGCGCACGACTCGGCTGAACTGGCCCTCGCGGAGCTGCGCAGCGTCGTACGCGGGATTCTGCCCCCGGTGCTCGACGACCGTGGGCTCGCCGCCGCGCTCGACGGACTGGCCGCCGGCTGCGGGGTGCCGTGCACGGTGGAGGTCGACGTCCCGGGCCGATGCGCCGCGTCGGTCGAGGCGACGGCGTATTTCGTGGTCGCGGAGGCGTTGACAAACGTCGCCCGGCACAGTGGTGCCGCCTCGGCGGCGGTCACCGTGCGGCGCAGTATCGACCGGCTGTACGTGTCGGTCGTCGACGACGGCCGGGGCGGTGCCGACGAGGGCCACGGCTCGGGCATCGGCGGCATCCGGCGGCGGGTGCAGGGCCACGACGGCCGGTTCACTCTGACCAGCCCACCCGGTGGGCCGACGACCCTACTCGTGGAGCTGCCATGCGGATCGTGATCGCCGAGGACGACGCCCTGCTGCGGGAAGGTCTGTCGCTGCTGCTGCGGGCCGAGGGGCTCGACGTGGTCGCCACCACCGACGCACCGACGACCTTCCTGGCCGCCGTCGACGAGTTCCGGCCGGACGTCGCGATCGTCGACGTCCGGATGCCGCCCACCCACACCGACGAGGGCATCGTGGCCGCCGTCGAGGCCCGGCGTCGTCGACCCGACCTCGCGGTGCTGGTCCTGTCGGCGTACGTCGAGCAGGCGTTCGCCACCGACCTGCTCGCCGGCGGCGCGGTCCGGCTCGGCTACCTGCTGAAGGAGCGGGTCGGCCGGGTCGAGGAGTTCCTCACCGCACTGCACCGGGTCGCCGAAGGCGGTACGGCGATCGACCCGGAGGTGGTCGGCCAGTTGTTCGCCCGCAGTCGTCCCGACAGCACCCTGAGCCGGCTCAGCGCCCGGGAACGCGACGTGCTTGCCCTGATGGCTGAAGGGCTCGGCAACGGGGCGATCGCGCAACGGCTGTTCGTCACCGACGGGGCCGTGCACAAGCACATCCGCAGCATCTTCGGGAAGCTCGGTCTCGCCCCGGACGACCGCGCCGACCGGCGGGTGACGGCGGTGCTGCGCTACCTCGAGGACGCCCAGCGCCGCAGTTGGTGATGCCAGCGCCGCGCGATTGGTACAGCCTGCTGTACCCCGGTTGGCCAGCACGCTAGATCGTCCGGCAACCCATCTGACCATAGCGTTCTCCATGTCATCGTCCTCTGACGACATGGAGAGGTTGGTCCAGATGTCCGTCCGCGTTGGACGCCCCGCCGACCCGGCGGTCCGCGTGATACAGCTCGCCCGTACGTATGGTTCCGGACCGCAGGCCGTCACCGCGCTCGCCGGCGTCGACGCGGAGTTCCACCGCGGCACGTTCACTGCGGTGATGGGGCCGTCCGGTTCCGGCAAGAGCACTCTGCTGCAGACCGCAGCCGGCCTGGACCGGCCCTCCTCCGGGCAGGTGTGGATCGGCGGCCAGGAGCTGTCGCGGCTGTCGGAGACGAAGCTGACCAAGCTGCGGCGCAGCCGGATCGGCTTCGTCTTCCAGGCCTTCAATCTGATCGGCGCGCTGACCGTCGAGGAGAACATCCACCTGCCGCTGCGGCTGTCCGGGGTACGCCCGGACGCCGCCTGGCTGCGTCAGGTGGTCGAGCGGGTCGGGCTCGGCGACCGGTTGCACCACCGCCCGGCCGAGTTGTCCGGCGGGCAGCAGCAGCGGGTGGCGATCGCCCGGGCGCTCGCGATGCGCCCCGAGGTGATCTTCTGTGACGAACCGACCGGCGCGCTGGACACCCAGACCGCCGCCGACGTGCTGGCCCTGCTGCGGTCGGTGGTCGACGACGCGCAGCAGACGGTCATCATGGTGACCCACGATCCGGTGGCGGCCTCGTACGCCGACCGGGTGATGGTCCTGGCCGACGGTCGGATCGTGCGGGACATGCCCCAGCCGGGTGCGGAGCAGATCGCCGAGCAGTTGGCGTGGCTCGGTCGCCGCCAGCTCGTCACCCAGGAGAGCTGAGCCATGCTGATGCTCGCCCTCCGGATGCTGCGCCACCGCATCGGCAGCGCGGTCGCCACCCTCGTCGCGCTCACCTGCGGCGTCATCATCCTCATGTCGATGGGCGTGATGGTCGAGTCCGGGATGCGGTTCACCCCCGCACCCCAGCGGTACGGCGCCGCCGACATCCTGGTCGCGGATCGCGACATGACCATCGAGACCACCGAGTTCGGGGAGACGTCCACGGTCACCGTGGACCTGCCCACCGGCGGAAGCGTGCCGGTCACCCTCGCCGAACGCATCGGGCAGCTGCCCGGTGTGGCGGTCGCCGCCGCCGACCGTTCGATCCAGGCGGTCGTGCCGATCGACGACTCCGCGCAGGGGGCGGTCGCGCACGGTTGGAGCAGCGCCGCGCTCACCCCGTACCGGATCGTCGACGGCAACCAGCCCGACACCACCGACGAAGTCGCCATCGACGGCCGGCTCGCCTCGGCGGCCGGCGCCCAGCTGCGGCCCGGCGACCAGATCACGGTCCTCGCCGCCGGCTCGGTCAACCAGTACCGGATCAGCGGCATCGTGGACCGTACCGCCGCCGGTGACACCCCGTCCGCGCTGTTCTTCACCGACGAGCACGCCGCGGCGCTCAGTGGCAGCCCGGACCGGGCCGGACTGATCGGGATCGTCCTGGCGGCCGGCGCGGACTCGGCGGCCGTGACGGCCGAGGTCGACCGGCTGGCCGCCGACTCCGGCGCGACGGTCTACACGGGCACCGAACGGGCCGGAGTCGAACAGTCCGAGGCGCTCATGGCGGCCGACATGCTGATCCAACTCGGTTCGGTACTCGGTGGCTACGTCGCCGGGCTCGTCCTGTTCGTCGTCGCCGGAACGATCGGCCTGGCGGTCCGCCACCGCCGCCGCGACCTGGCCCTGTTGCGCGCCGTCGCGGCGACCCCGGGACAGGTACGGCTGCTGGTCGTCGCCGAGGTCGCGCAGCTGGCCATCGTCGCGGCGGCGATCGGCATCCCCGCCGGCCTGTGGGCGACCGACTGGGTGCACCGACAGCTCATGGACCGCGGCTTCATCCCACACGGCTTCCCGTTCGACGGCGGGGTGCTCACCGCGGTGGCGGTCAGCGTGGCGACCGTGCTGGTGGCGGTCTCGGCGGCGCTGATCGCGGCCCGTCGCACGCTGCGGATCCGGCCGACCGAGGCGCTCGGTGAGATCGCCGTGGAGCCGGCCCGCAGCAGCCTCCTCCGGCTCTTCGCCGGTCTGATCGCACTCGGCGGCGGCGTCACGTTGACCATGTTCACCACCGCCCTCCGCGGTCAGGCCGGACTCGGCGCGGCGCTGGGCATGCTGTTCGTCTTCGTCCTCGCCGCCGCACTGCTCGCGCCGTGGATCAACCGGTACGCCGCACAGGTACTCGGCCCGGTGCTGCGCGCTGTGTGGGGCGACAGTGGTTACCTGGCGGCGGCCAACCTGCGGGCGAACGCGCAGGGTATGGCGACGGTGCTGACCGCGTTGGTGCTGTCGGTCGGCTTCGGCGGCTCGATCTGGTTCCTGCAGGACAACCTGGACCGGGAGGCCGTCGCCCAGACCCGCGACGGGCTGCTGGCCCAGCACTCGCTGGTGTCGGCGATCGGGCTGCCGGCGAGCGCCGCAGCGGACGCCCGCGAGCTGCCCGGCGTCGTCGCCGCCACACCGATCCGGCGTACCTCGGTGATTGTGCCGGTGATGGGGGGCGTTGAACCCGTCGGCGCCCAGGCGGTCGACCCGGACGGGGCCGACCGGACCATGGACCTGTCGGTCACCGAGGGCAGCCTCGCCGACCTGCGTGGCGACACCGTGGCGCTATCGAACCTGCAGGCCTCCACCCAGGGGGCGGAACTCGGCGACCAGGTCGAGATCTGGCTCGGCGACGGCACCCCGGTGACGCTGCGGCTGGTCGCCATCTACGAACGCGGGCTCGCCTTCGGGGACGTGACCCTCAACCGGGAGACGGTTGACGGCCACGCCTCGACCAACCTCGACGACGAGGTTCTGATCCGCACCGAACCGGGCGACGCCGAGGCCGCCGCCGGGCTTGCCGGCCTGGTCGAGCGGTACCCGGGCAGCGGCCTGGTCGACACCGGGGCCGTCGGCGCCCAGCTCGCCACCGACCTGGCGCTCAGCGCCTGGATGAACAAGCTGGTCATCGGCGTCATGGTCGGCTACGCCGCCCTCGCTGCCGCCAACACCATGATCATGGCCGCGCTGACCCGGGGCCGTGAACTGGCCCTACTGCGCCTGGTCGGTGTCACGACCCGTCAGGTCAAGCGGATGGTGCACGCCGAACAGGTCGGCCTGCTCGGCACGTCGCTGCTCATCGGTGGAGCCATCGCCGCCGTCACGTTGGTCTCGGTGGTCCGGATGATGACCGGACAGCTGATCCCCTACGTCCCGCCGCTCGGCTGGGCCTCGATCATCGGCGGTACCACGCTGCTCGCGCTGGTCACCACCATCGCTCCCATCAGCGCACTCCTGCGGACCCCGCCGGTCAACAGCATCGGCGTCAAGGAGTGACCGTCAGCCAGTCCACCGCAGGCTTCGACGAGTCGTCGTCGGCTCCGTGGATCGGCGCACAGGGCGCCCGATCCGAACACTCACCAGGAGATTCCATGTCACCGCAGCACACGGACAGGTCCGGTAAGGCGATCACCAACGACGATGGCACCGCGACGCCGCGTAAACGGTTCGGCGCCGGCCGTCGCACCGCCGCCGCACTGGCGCTCGTCGCGCTGGTCGGGTTCGCCGGCATCGGCATTCAGTACGCCGACGCCGCGCAGGCCCAGCGCCCGAAGAAGGACACCGTCCAGCGCAGCCTGGACGCGCTGGTCAAGGCCGGCGTCGCGCCCGGGGCGCTGGCCTCGGTACGGGACAGCAAGGGTCGCGTCACCAACTACACCGCCGGCGTCAACGACCCGCGTACCCGGGCGAAGGTGCCCACCGACGGGTACGTACGGATGGCGAGCAACACCAAGATGTTCACCGCCGTCGCCGTCCTGCAGCTCGTCGACGAGGGCAAGGTGCAGCTCGACGAGCCGATCGAGACGTACCTGCCGGGGCTGGTCCGCGGCAAGGGCTTCGACGGACACACCATCACGGTCCGGCACCTGCTGGGTATGACCAGCGGGTTGCCCGAGTACGACCTGCCGGACGTCTCCGTGTGGGGCGACAGGTACTACGAGCCGCGCGACATGCTCGACTCGGCGTTCGCCCACGAGGCGCATGCTCCGGCCCCCGGCGGGCAGGTGCAGTACCGCAACGCCAACTACATCGTGGCCGGTCTGCTGGTGCAGAAGGTCACCGGTCGCCCGATCAGCGAGGTGATCACCAACAAGATCCTGAAGCCGGTCGGGCTGCACGAGACGTACTGGCCGGGTGTCGGTGACAAGACCATCCGCCGGCCGTACGCCAAGGGCTACCTGCCTGACCCGGAGACGATGAAGTGGGTCGACACCACTCAGGTGGACCCCTCCATCGCCTGGGCGGCCGGCCAGATGATCTCCACCCCGAGCGACCTCAACAAGTTCCTGGTGGCGCTGCAGTACGGGAAGCTGATCTCGCCGGCGACCCTGGCCGAGATGCGCGACAGCAAGGTCTTCCACCCCGGTGGCGAGGCTTTCCCGGACCTGGTGTGGCAGTACGGCCTCGGCGCCACCGGGTACGACCTCTCCTGCGGCGGTCGCGCCTGGGGGCACGGCGGCGACATCGACGGATACTCCAGCCGTTCCGCCATCACCGCCGACGGTCGCGCCGTGACCATCGTGGTGACGGCCGGATCGAGCCCGGTCCCCGACGGCGTCTTCCAGGTCCTGGACGCGTTCGACGCCGCCCTGTGCGCCGGCAGGTAGCCGTCGCCGGTCAACCGACCCGATCCCTTCGCCCGACCCGCCACTGACGGGGCGACCCGCCTTGCCGGACCGCCGCCTGGACACCGCCTCGGCTCGACCGAGGACTTCGACACGGGCCTAGCCGGAACGCCTGGCGCACCCGGCCCGGGCGGCGGTCCGGCCGCCATCCGTACCCAGTCAAGGAGCAGCCTGCCATGCCCACTCACCCCACTCGACTCCGCCGGCCCACCCGGTCGCGTCGCCGGGTCGTCGCCATGGCGACGACCGCGGTGATCGCGGCGGGCGGTCTCACGGCCGCCGGCCCGGCCGGCACCGCCTGGGCCGAGACCCGTCCCGACGCCATCGGGCAACGCATCGAGAAGCTCGTCGGTACCGATCGGCACCCGGGGGCGCTGGCCGCCGTCCGGGACCGTCGCGGCCGGAACCAGCACTACACGGCCGGGCTCGCCGATCTGCGCACCGGCGCCAAGGTGCCGAAGAACGGCCGGGTACGCATCGGCAGCGCCAGCAAGATGTTCGCCTCCGTCGTCGTGTTGCAGCTCGTCGGTGAAGGCACACTGGATCTCGACGAGTCGGTCGAGACGTACCTGCCGGGTCTGGTGCGCAGCCCTGGTGTGGACGCCGACGCGATCACGGTCCGCCAACTGTTGCAGCACACCAGCGGGCTGCCCGACTACACCGACACGATGTTCCCGGAAATGATCGACATCCCGCGGTACCAGCACACCTACTTCGAGCCGCGGGACCTGCTCGACATGGCCAACGCCAGGGTAGGCCGGCCGGCCGGCGACTGGGCCTACAGCAACACCAACTACCTGCTGGCCGGCCTGATCGCCCAACGGGTCACCGGCCGGCCGTTCAACGAGCTGGCCACCACCCGGGTCATCGAGCGGATCGGCCTGCGCGACACCTACGCGCCCGGGGTCGGTGAGGAAGGTATCCGCGGCCGGCATCCCAAGGGTTACCAGCTCGACGAAGCCACCGGCGAACTGCTCGACTTCACCCGGATGGACCCGAGCTGGGGATGGGCCGCCGGCCAACTGGTCTCCACTCCGGCCGACCTCAACACGTTCCTGCGGGCCCTGCTGGCCGGCAAACTGCTCAAACCCGCGCAGCTGGCCGAGATGCGGACCACCGTCGCGCTGCATCCGCGATCGGGAGTGGGGTACGGGCTCGGTCTCTTCCGCACCCCGTTGAGTTGCGGCGGGGTGGCATGGGGCCACGGCGGTGACATCCCCGGTTACTCGACCGTCAACGGCGCCACCGACGACGGTCGCGCGGCGACGCTTGTGGTCACCTCGCTCAACGGGTCGGTCACGGACGGCTCCGTCGCCGCCGACCGGGCCGCCCTCGTCGACGCCGCGCTCTGCGCGAAGTGACCGGCATGGCAGGAGTACGACTCTCAGCATCGCCCGATCAGCAGTAGGCCATGCTCATGGGGAGTACCGCAGGACCGGGGTTGCCGGTCAACGCCGGCTGAACCTCTCAGGCGGAGCCGACACTGTGCGACATGGGCGGGTCAGGTGTTGGTCGATGTCAGTACCCTGCCGACATGGGTCGGTTCGCCCGCAACCGCGTCAGAGGCCACACGGTGCGGGGTTTGCCACCCGCCGCGTACGGCGGCTTTGTGCTGGTTTTCGGGGTGGTCCTCATGGTGATGGGGGCCGAGCGAAGCTACGCGTTCGTCGCCGGGGTGCCAGGGCACGTCGCGGTCAGTGATTGCCACTTCGAGTCTGGCGGTAAGCGGGACGGTTGGGCGTGTTCGGGTCCCTTCACCGCAGACGACGGCAGCGTCCGCATCGACCGGGTACACATCCGCCCCTTGCGCTACGACCGGCCCAACGGCGCGATCAGGGCCAAGGTGGCGCGGCCGAGCGCCACCTTGGCCTGGGAGCCGGACCCCTGGTTGCTGCTGCCAGCCGGCGGAGGTCTGGTCCTTTTCATGATCAGCGCCTTCGGTCTGTGGTCGACGCTGCGCCCCGACCGGGGCGGCCCGGAGTTCGCCACCCCCTGACAGGCGGTGGCTCCGGTGGGGAACACGTGCACCCGCCACTGCGTTGACGCCCGCAGCTCTACGGACAGCTCCTCAAGTCGACGTACCGTCACCGCCAGGTCCACGTCCCGTTGCCGGAGGGGCGCCTCATGACGGTCAGGCACCCGCGACACGCTTGGCGACCAGGCGGTTGCCGAGCACGAGGTGGTCGATCTCGGTGCTCAGGAAGCAGTTCAGCGCGTCGGTCGGGCTGCACACGATCGGTTCGCCGGCCACGTTGAAGGACGTGTTGATCAGGCACGGCACGTCGGTAAGCGTGGTGAACCGCTGCAGCAGCGCCGCCAGCCTCGGGGTCTGCTCGGTGGTGACGGTCTGCACCCGGGAGGTGCCGTCGACGTGCACAGCGCCTGGGATGACCTCCCGGAACTCCGGCCGGACCGGGAAGACGAAGGTCATGTAGGGCGACCGGATCTTCCGGCCCATCTCGAAGACTCTCGGCGCGTCGTGCTCCATCACCAGCGGCGCGAACGGCCGGAACGGCTCCCGGTGCTTGACCCGCTTGTTGATGATGTCTTTGATGTCGGGGAAGTTCGGGTTCGCCAGGATGCTGCGGTGCCCGAGGGCCCGGGGCCCGTGCTCGATCCGGCCCTCGAACCAGCCGATCACGACCTTGCCGGTGAGCAGCTGGGCCACCTGGTCGACGACCTCGTCATCGGTCAGCCGGGCGGTCCACTCCACCCGGTCGGCGAACTCACCGAGCGCCCGCTCGACCTCGGCGTCGTCGTACTCCGGACCGAGGTAAGGGGTGACCGACGGCGCGTACTTCACCTCGGCGGTGTTGGCCGGGTGGTTGACCCACGCGAACACCGTCGCGCCGATGGCCACACCGGTGTCACTGGCGCCGAAACTCACCGAGACGTCGGAGAACCGGGAGCCCTCCAGCAGCTCGGTGTTGTTGACGCAGTTGAGCGCCACCCCACCCTCGACCAGCAGGTGATCCAGGTCGGTCCGGGTCTCCAGCGCCGCCACCTGGTGCCGGGTCACCACGGTCACCATCTCCTGGACCGCCGCCGCGACCCGGGACTGGTACTCGATGGTGGCCTCCGCTGGACCGAAGTGCTTCTCGATCAGGGGCTCGAACTGCCGCGGGTTCTCCAGGTCGTTGGGCAGGACCATGGTGTACCGCCCGCCCTCGTGCAGTTCGACGAAGTGCTCCAGGAACGGGTTGGGAGACGGGGGCTCGCCGAACCCGGCCAGGCCCATCACCTTGTATTCATCGTTGTTGGGCACGAATCCCAAGAACCGCGTGACGCAGGAGTAGAGATTGCCCAGCGAGTCATTTGCCGTTACGAACGAGTCCTCGAAGACCCGGATCCGGCCGTCCCGGATCTCCCCGGTCAGCGACGACAGAAGCTCGGCCCGGCCGTCGCTGATCAGGAATGCCGCGTCCTTGACCCCCGCCATGTAGTAGCCCGTCATCGCGTGGGCGAAGTGGTGCGGGACGAATACCACCTTCGCCGGGTCCGGGGTGAAACCGGTACGAGCGGCGAAGTCGGCCAGGATCGCGTCGTGTCCCAGCACCGTGGCGAACACCATGCCGATATGGTTGAGACGAACCAGCTTCTCCATCGGCGGCATCGGGATCGATGCCAGTTCGCCCAGCGTGCTGTCGAAGACCTTGGCGTCGAAGTTCCACGGGATCGCGATCAGGTCGACGTCACCGAAATCGATCCCCGCATGATCCAGGACCCAGCGGATCGAGTTGATCGGGAAGTCTGAGGTCTTCTTCTGCCGATTGAGGCGCTCCTCCTCAACCGCGGCGACCAGCTCGCCGTCCACGAGCAGCGCCGCGCCGGCGTCGTGCCCGAGCAGGTAATGCTTCTCGGTGCCAACTGCGCCATAGTGTTCGGCAAACATCTCCGCACTGCGGGAAAAACCGTTGCACCCCAGAATGATCATCAGCTGGCATCCTTTACTCTGGTGTCACGCTGCGGTTTCGGCTGCGTTGCGTTTAGATCTCCCTATCGGAAGCTATCCGGGTGCCGATCACCGGGCAAGGTGCGTAACACACCAGTGGGCATGCATTCCTCACGGCTGTATTCCGTTTCTGGCTTGAACGGTTCGCCCTTGTCCAGGCGGTAACGAGATCTCCGACGAAGCGGGTCTTGGACGCGCATCGGTGGGCCGGTGCTGTGGGTCAGGGCTGGGACGCCACGGTCAGCTTGGCGATGTCTGGGGCATAGACGGTCATCCAGTGCGGATGCAGCCGGTAGTAGACCACATCGTTGTCCCAGTCGAAGAGGTCGTCGCCGTAGAAGTCCTTCAAGTACGCGAGCACGTCCGGCCAGTCCGTGGCCTGGTCGCCGTTGCGGGGGTTGAGGATCTCCACCTTGCCGTGCGTGAAGACACCGAGGTCCTCACCACGCATATGTGCGGCGCTGACGGCGGGCCGCGCCGCGAGGTGCCGCGCCTTGGCGGCGTCGGGCGCCGTGCCGAAGTACCACTTGCCTCGCAGGAAGTGCCCGTCCACACCGCTGATCCGCGGCTCACCCTTCGCCGTCACGCTCGACAGAGCGAGGGTGCACATGCCGGTGAGGACCTGGGTGAGCTGCTCTGCGTTCAGTGTGCGCGCGGTGTTGATGATCGAGCGGAGGTGGGAGGTGGAGCCAGCGAGGGAGGCGTCAAGAAGAGCTTGGAGCTTTTCGAGATCTTCTGGGGTTTCGCGCATCGAGGTCCTTGTCTCTCCGTATCTATCTGTGCCGAGGTCCGCGCCTGTCACCGGCGCCGACCGATGAACCCATGCTCCACCCAAAACCTGACACCTTGCGTCATATTTCTTCAACCTGGCTTGCGGACACCAGCGGGCCGCACGGCAGCCGGCGCGACATGAATGGCTCCCGCCTGGCGACGCGCACGCTCTGCGGCTGGAAGAGGACGGGATCTCGTCGAGTCTTCTGGAGGTTACGAGACCTGGACCCTGAGGCAGCCGGCCAGTTGCTGTGACGGCGCGTCGCGAGCGCGACTCGCGGCAGAGAAAGACGCTTGATCTTGGCTTGTGGGCTCACGTTCGCCCGACGCGATCGTCATAATCGGCCTCGTGAGAGAGGCGCTGTTCGCGTTGGCAGGCACTGCCTTGGGCATCGTCGGCACTCTGCTCACCGACCTGTGGCGGGCCAGAAAGGCCGACATCCGCGAGCGACGCGAGCGGCTGCGCAATGCGTGCGTCGACTTCACTGCGGCCCTCGTCCGCCTGCGGCAGGCATTCTGGGGGCGAGGCTACGATGCGGAGGGCCGCCGTACGACGATGCGGGAAGCCCACGACGAGGCCCGAGTTCAGTTCGAGCGGTTGAGGCTGAGCACGACCTCGCTCCAGGTGCAAGAGGAAGCCCGGTACGCATTGCGGTACGGCTACGGACTCCTGCGCCAGCTCGAAGGGTTGCCGCCGCGGGAGGACGAGGTCGAGCCGTCGGCGCTGGATCAGCTCGAGGACCACCTGGTCCGGCTGTTCGTGGAGGTCCGTCAGGAACTCGGGGTCCCACGCCCCCACCACGTACTGTCCGAACGCGCCTTCTTCGAGAAGATCTCCCCGACCGCAGCCGTCGATTGATCACAATCGCCGGATTCCCAACCACACTCCGAGGACGTGCCACACCGACCGACTTTCCTCGTGTTGGCGAACGGACACTCACTCCGAAGCCCCGCATGGCCGTCACCGCCACGAGCACGAGCGGACGGCGGCATGACAGCGCATGTGACCGTGGGGCAGCAGTGCCGGGTAGCGCCGCGCCCGGCGGACCGCACGGCGCCGTCGATTCTGGCAGGATCCGTCGGATGCGCAGACTGCTGGTGTTCCTTCTCGTGATGGCTGTTGCCGGCTGCGGCGACGGTGACGCGACCGGGACGGGAGCCACCGAACAGTTCACCCAGGGCGGCGTCAGTATGGAGCCGACGGTCAAGACCGGCCAGGTTGTCACCGCACGGAAAGTAACCGGCACGTATGAGGCACGGCGCGGCGATGTCGTCCTGCTCCGTTCCCCCGGCGGTCTCTGGGGTGACCGTAAGGCGCCGCTGCTCAAACGCGTCGTCGCGGTCGGCGGCGAAACCATCGCCTGCTGCGATACCTCAGGCAGGGTGACGGTCGACGGTAAGCCACTGGCCGAGCCCTATGTTGCTGAGGACGCGTCGCTCGACGAGCCGCCGAACCCGAACTACTGCGGGCCGCGCCGGTTCGCCGCGGTCACCGTGCCGGCCGACTCCGTCTTCGTCATGGGCGACAGCCGCGCCCGGTCGAACGACTCACGGTGTGCCGGGCCGGTGCCGGTGTCGTCGGTCTTCGCCGTAATGGTCGACTGACCAGGGCACACCTGACACTTGCCACGGACGCGCCCGAGGTGGCCGACGCCAAGCGCTCGGACGGCGGCAGATCAGTACACCGGCTTGGACCTGATGGCTTACTTGCCGGTGCTGACCACAATTGCCTGCAGATTGGCAGCGAGCGCCTCAACCGATGGAGAAGCGTGGTGACGTCCTGGTCCGTGGTCGCCGAAGCCTTCGACTCAACCGATGCCTGCGCTCTTCGTCGTGACTACTACGCCGAAGTCGCCGGCCGCTACCTGAGGCGGCCCGTGACTGCCGAGGAGATCGACCATGGGATTGCCGGGGACGGTGCCGAACTGCTCACCCCACCCACGGTTCAGTTCATCGTCGGACGTTATGCGGGGGAGCCGGCCGCTTGTGGTGGATTCTCGATGCTCGACGACGAACGCGCTGAGCTCACCCGCGTCTACGTGCGGCCTGGCTTCCGCGGCCGTGGGGGTGCCCGCCTGCTGCTGACAGCGCTGGAGCACCATGCATACGTGCTGGGTGCAAGGGAGATGGTTCTCAACACCCGCCTCGATCTGATCGAGGCACGGTCGCTCTACATTCGACACGGCTACCTCGAAATCCCGGCGTACTGCACGGGTCCGTACATGGAGATCTGGTACGGCAAGCGTCTCACTCAATCGGCGCTGTTCGAGGGCCTTCCGGCAGCTAGCCGATAGGAGTGACCTCAATTTTGACTGGCGTACGGAGGCACCCTGCCCCATAACCCTCGGCGGCCCGACAGAAGTCAGCGGTGCGACGCGCGTCACTGCCCCGGATGGCCGACGGCAGCCGTACTGGATCGGGATCGAGCCCGACGCACACGAGCCGTCCCGCAGCCCACCGGCCGCGCACCATCTCGTAGAAACCCATCGCACCCTCCAGCGACCAGGCTACCGACAGCGGCGCTGAACCTGACCGACCTCAGGCCCAGCAGGTTCATGTAACCCCGACGCGAGTCGAAGTAGTGTCCACCGGACGCCGCGGCACGCCTGCCGGTCGGTGGTCCCGCAGCCTGCGTCGCCTTGAGCTTCGACTGATCGGACGCGCTCTTCTGCTCGTCGCGCGTTCGTGTCGCCCGCCCCGGGTGATGCGGACGATCTGCTCGCGGACGCACTCCGCGTCGGGGTGACCGAGCTCGTCAAGGATGCGCAGGGCCCGCTGCCAGGTGTGCACGGCACCCGCCCGGTCGCCCGACGAGCGTCGGCTGGCACCGAGCCGGATCAGGCTCTCCGCTTCGTCGTACCGGTCACCGATCTGCACGAACAGGCGCAGCGCCCGGTGGTAACACCGGACCGCTCGACGGTGGCGACCGAGACGGTCGTGGATGAAGCCGAGGCTGTCCCAGGTGTTCGCCTCGCCGTGCCGGTCGTCGGTTTGGCGCAGCAGCACCAATGCCCGCCGGCAGTGTTCGAGCGCCGGCCCGTACTGGCCGAGTTGCGCGTACGCCCAACCGATCCCGTTCTGCGCGCTGGCCTCCCCGGACAGGTGGCCGACGATCCGATACAGATCCGCGGCGCGTTGCGCGTGGTACAGGACCTCGGTGTGCCGACCGAGCCGGTCCAGCATTGCGCAGAACGCCCGATGGGTACGCGCCTGCCCGGCGTGGTCGTCGAGTTCACCGAAGAGCTTCAGCGCTGCGCGGTAGTGACTCTCCGCCCTTTCCTGCTCGCCTGTGCGGGCCAGCACCCGGGCGAGGTCGCGGTGGGCGCTGGCGTGCCCGGACGGGTCGTTCGATCGCCGAGCCGCGGCCAAGGCGGTCTGCTGCGCGTCGACCAGGTCGAACCAGTGGCCCCGGCGTTGCAGGAAGTCGACCAGGGTGCGGGCCAGCCGCCACGCGTGCCCCTCGAACCCGATCCGCGCTGCCTGGGCGACTGCCGCGAGGAGGACGCGATGCTCGGCGGTGAACCAGGCCAGCGCGTGGCGGTGGTCGCTGATCGCCTCGGGCACCACCCCGGGTGGGGTAGCGGCCAAGGGGATCGGATCCCAGCTGGGCTGCAACCGCAGCGCGGCGTTGTGTGCCGAGTGCAGGTAGTGGTCGAGGCCGCGTTGGATCGCCGCGCGGTGGGTCTCGGGTGTCTCGGTGTTCTCGATGAGTTCGGCTGCGTACTCACGTAACAGGTCGTGGGTGCCGAATCTGCCCGGCGCGTGTTCGGTGACGAGGTGGGCGTTGGCCAGTTCCGTCAGCAGCCGGTGCACCTGATCGCGGGGCAGCCCAGCCAGGCTGGCGGCGGCGGGTATCCCGATTTCGGGACCGCAGTGACAGCCGAGGAGCCGGAACAGTCGCGCGGCGGGCGGGGTGAGGCTCTGGTACGACCAGGAGAAGACCGCCTGCACGTCGGTGACGACGTCGCAGGCGTCGAACGCGTCGCGTAGGCGCTGCGTCTGCCGCAGTTCGGCGGCGAGGGTGGCCAGGGGAAACCCCGGGTGTGCCAGTCCCCGGGCGGCGACCACGGCCAGCGCGAGCGGCAACCGCGCGCACCGCTCGATCATGTCGTCGACGGCCCGTGGTTCGACCGTCAACCGGTCGACACCGAGGCGCCGGGCCAGCAGCTGGCGTGACTCCTCGACGGTGAGCAGGTCAACGGTTATCGGTCGGGTTCCCTCGGCGGCAACCAGACCGCTGAGACGGTTGCGGCTGGTCACCAACGCCAGGCAGCCCGGGCTGCCGGGCAGCAGGGGGCGCACCTGGTCGGCGTCGTGGGCGTTGTCCAGCACCACCAGCATCCGCCGGCCGGCGAGAAGGCTTCGGTACAGCCCCACCTGTGCGGACAGTTGGGCGGGGATGCGCTCGGGTGGCACGTCGAGGGCCTCAAGGAACCCCCGGACCGCCTCGGCGGGCGTCGTCATCGCGCCGGCGGGATCGAATCCCCGGAGGTTGACGTAGAGCTGTCCGTCCGGGTACCGCTCGGCGACCCGGTGCGCCCAGTACACCGCAAGGGTCGTCTTGCCGACCCCTGCGGTGCCGGACAGCACGACGCTCGTCGCGACGGGTTCACCGGCGCCACCTGCGTCCGGGACGGCAGACCCGTTGCCGACACCGCCGGCGGCGTCGAGTTGGGCGAGTTGCGCGGTACGGCCGACGAAGCTGGCCAGGGCCGGTGGTAGCTGGTGCGGGACGACGGTCGATCTCCGCACGGCACCTGCTGCCGGAGGGCTCGCCTGGGCCACCGGGACTTCGGTTTCCTCCTGCCGGTCGGCCGGATTCGGCGGCCGCCGGCCTTCCTCGACCCGGTCACGCGCGGTGGCCAGCGCTCCCTGCTCGGCGCCAGTGGCGCCGAGCAGACCGGTCAGGATGTCGAAGCGCTCGGTGGAGGGCAGCACGTTTCCCGCGAAGTACTCCCCGATGACGCCGCGCGACCAGCCGGTCTTCGCCGCCAACTGCCGGTACGTCAAGGGGGTGTCGCCCTGCTGCCGGGCATGTCGGCGCCGGAGCTGGCGCAGCAGCCCGGCCAGATCGTGCACCGTCCGCACCTCGGCGGCCTCGCGCACGATGGCGAGTGCGGAACGGGCTTCCTCAGACATACGGTCGATCGCCGGTCGGGCGTCGGGACGTACGGACATGCGGCCTCCGCGTGCTGGCCGCCCGGCGGTGGGCGCTGGTATCCGGGAGCGTAATCAACCCGGTTGATCACCGAGAGCAGATCGACCGATATCCGTCAATGCACCCAGACTTCGGGAAGGCGCTTGCTTGCGGCGCGTCCGTCCACGGTGGTGGGCGGTCGGCGCGGGGCCCGGCATCCGGGTCGAGGGTGGTGGCCGGTAGCCGGCAGATCGGTTTCGACGGTGCCGACCGGCACCGGTGTCTACCCCGGTTCGGTCTCGTCTGCCCGTGTCCAGTGGCGTCCAGTGGCGTCCAGGATGCCCCGCGCTCGGCTGGAACGCGTGCCACCGTCCGTGGGCGGGATCGTCCCGCCCATCAGATCGAGGAAAGGAACACGACGTGAACTTCCGGCATGTGACACGGCGAGGTCCGGCGACGGCACCGCGCGACCGAAGGGGAGGCCCCATGACAGACACCGATCGCCTGCTGCGCGTCAGCCGCACCAACTCGACGGTTCTCATCAGCCCTCAGCGGCTCGGCGCCCTGCTGTTGGCGCTCGTCCTCGCCACCGTCTCCGCCGTCTGGACCGACCAGCGGCCGGCGCGGGCCGATGCCAACGCTCTCACCGACGACAAGTCGGTGTCCGTCGCCACCGGATGGTGGTCCTACACCAACGTCACCGAGCAGTACGTGACGGACCGGCTCGACGAGCACGACGCCCGGTTGACCGATATCGAGGTGTACGACGCCGCCGCCGGCACCTACACCGTCGTCATGGTCCGTGACTCGGGCGCGTACGCGGTGCCCGGCTGGTGGTGGTACCCCAGCCTCACCTTCGCCGAGGTGGGCCAGAAGATCAACCAGCACACCGCTCGGCTGATCGACATCGATCCGTACGTGATCAACGGCCAGGTCCGGTACGCCGTGGTGATGGTCTCCAACACCGGCTCCGCCGCGCGCGCCTGGTGGTGGTCGAGTGGCGTCACCTCCGCGGCGGTCGGTGACTTCCTGGCGGCGAACAAGCCCAACGTCGGTGACCCGGTCAAGCGTCTGATCGATCTGGAGACACACACCGTCGGGGGCAACAAGGTGTACTCCGCCATCTACGTCGCCAACACCGGGACCGACGCCAAGTCCTGGCAGTGGTGGCTCAACCAGAGCGCTGCCTCGGTGCGGCAGAAGATTGACGATTTCGGCGGACGGATCACCAACCTGGAACGTCAGGCCGACGGAACGTACAACGTCATCCAGGTGCACAATTCGGGCAGCGACGCCAAGGCGTCCTGGGTGCATTTCGGCCTCGCCTCGCTGAGCCAGGCGCTCGACGTCGCGGCACAGCACGGGGCGCGAGTGTTCGACGTGGACACGTACCTGGTCGGCGGCGCACGCCGGTACGACGCTCTCATGATCGACAACGTCAGCGCGGAGACCCGGCGGCTTACCGATCTCATCGCGCCCGCGTACACCGACGCCGATGGGCTGCCAACCGCCGACTTCGGCTTCTACCTCAAGCGGGTGGGCGGCAGCCAGAGCACCGGCCTGCGAACCACCTTGCAGTACGAGCCGGCCAGCTCCATCAAGGCGGTGCACAACCTGACCGCCATGCGCAGCGTACGCAACGGCGAATCGCTCAACTCGTCGTTCACCTACTACAACTACCCGAACAGCCCGTTCAACGCGAACACGAAGGACGCCTGTCCGATCCCGGCGGACGAGGTGCTGGCCAACCGGGTCACCAGCACCCTGGACTTCGGTAAGGACAACATGATGTCCATCTCCGACAACCGCACGACCAGAGGTATCGTCCTGAGGTACGGGTTGGGAGCGGTCCAGGGCGCGGCGAACGCGGCCGGGATGACCTCGACCACCATCAATCAGGACCAGGCTGGCTGCGCGTACCTCGGCGGGAAGCGCAACTTCACCACGCTCGTCGACATGGGCCGGCTCTACGAGGGGGTGGAGGACGGCACCCTGCTCGGCGCAGGGCAGTTCCGCACCGAGTTCTACCAGCCGATGAACACCGGCGTGGGTGGCGGCAGCCCGCTGGCGGCGATCGTGACGGCCGAGGCCAACGCGCAGGGCAAGGGCGCCGTGGCCGCCCAGTTCATCGCCCTCATGCGCAACCACTTCAAGGGCGGCAGCTACAACGTGCCGTGCTCCCAGGTCGGTTGCTCGAACGGCTGGGTCTACGTCCGCACCAACGCGGGCAGGATGGCTCTGCCGGTCAAGTCGGGCGGCGTCGTGGGCGAGCGGGTCTTCGTGTACGGCACGTTCGTGGACAACCAGTACGTCTGCAACACCTGCTCGACGGTGTCGCTGGACAACGCCGTGGGGACGATCAACGCCGAACTGTTCCGCGCCGAGATCCGATCCGCCCTGCTCACCTGGTAGTCGCAGGGCCCGACCCCGACATCAGCAGGACCGCACCGCTGCTGTAGCCGGTGGGGCGCGCCGCGTCGCGCGCCCCACCGGTCATTGAAGAGACATCTGGTCCGGCGGGTACGGCCGTCCAGCCACGCCGAGAGCGATCGATTCGCTCAGGTAACACACCGAGGGTGGCTACAGCAGCCCGAGACGGTGTGCCGTAATCAGGCAAGGGTGTCCGGTAGCCGGAAGTGCGCGAAGTGCGCCGAACCGATGAATGAGGTAATTGCAGCGATCTTCTCGCCGTCCAGGGTCAGGACGTTGATCGACCAGGCGAGGTACCTGCCGGCGTCGGCGTTCCACAGATAGCACCCGACGGTGGGCTGGCCGTTGGCGCTGGTCGGCAGGTGCCGCCAGGAGCCGCATCCGGTCAAAGGGACCCGCACCGCGAAGTCCATTACCGCATCGACGCCCTGGTACCAGTGGGGCAGCGGCGGCATCGACCAGGTCACGTCTCTGGTCAGCAAGGTGACGAGGCCGTCGGCGTCACCGTTTTCGAGCGCGGCGGAGAACGCGACGACGATCTCTCGTAGGCGGCCGTCGTCGATCTTGCGCAGTGTCTGCTGTTGCGAGCGGGAGGGAGTCCGTTGCGCGATGACCTTGCGGGCGCGCGCCAGCGCGGAGTTCACCGATGTCGTTGACGTGTTCATCATGGTGGCGATCTCGGCGGCGGTGAAGCCCAGAACGTCGAAGAGCAGCAGCGCAGCCCGCTGGTTGCCCGGTAGGTGCTGGAGGGCGGCCACCATCGCGAGTTCGACGGCTTCGCGCTGTTCGTACCGGGCGTGCGGGCTCGCCCGGCCGCCGTCGAGACCCGCGTCCGGGTATGGCCCGAGCCAGGCGACGTCGGTGCGGGGGGCCGCGTCGAGCACGGCGTGTTGGCTGGACGGGCCAAGATCGACAGGCACGGCTCTCCGCTGCCGGGTTTCCATGAGATCCAGGCAGGTGCGGGTGGCCACCGTGTAGAGCCACGAACGCAACGAGCTGCGCCCCTCGAACCGGGCAAGTCCTCGCCACGCACGAAGCAGCGCTTCCTGCAGCGCGTCGTCGGCGTCGTGGGTGGAGCCGAGCATGCGGTAACAGTGGGCGTGCAGTTCCCGACGCAGCGACTCGACCAGGCGCGTGAACGCGGCGTTGTCGCCGTCGCGTGCACGGGCCAGGTCGGCGTCGGCACCGTCCGCGGTCGTCGCATCCGGCGTACGCCTGAGAAAAAGATCGCTCACGAGCGACGATTCTGCCCCACGACGCGAGTCACCTACTTCCGAAGGAAGCAACACAGTCCTGTTCCCAGGAGGATCACGATGAACGCCGCATCGACCGTTCCCGTCACCGCCGCGACGCTGGAGGTACCCGGCGCGCGGCTGTACCACGAGGTCCGCGGCCAGGGGCCACTCGTGGTGCTCGTCGGCGCCCCGATGGACGCCAGGTCGTTCGCGCCCCTGGCGGACCTGCTCGCCACCGACCACACCGTGCTCACCACCGACCCCCGCGGCATCAACCGCAGCCCCGTCGACGACCGCGACCGGGACTCCACCCCCGAGATGCGCGCCGATGACCTTTCCCGGCTCCTGTCCCGTCTCGGCCGCGGCCCGGCCGCCGTGCTCGGGTCCAGCGGCGGCGCGGTCAGCGCACTCGCCCTCGCCCAGACCCACCCCGAGCAGGCTCATACGGTGATCGCCCACGAGCCGCCGCTGGACGAGTTGCTGGACGACCGCCAGGAACTGCGCGAGCGGACCGAGGACATGATCGCCGCGTACCTCTCCGGCGATGTGCGGGGTGCCTGGACGAAGTTCCTGGCTACGGCGAACATCCAACTGCCGGACGAGGTGTTCGAGGCGATGGTCGGCGAGCGGGATGCGCAGACGGCCGCGGACGAACACTTCCAATTCGCCCACATGCTCCGTGCGACCACCCGCTGGCAGCCGGACGTAGCGGTCCTGCGCTCCGCGCCGCCCCGGATCGTCGTCGGCATCGGCGAGGACTCCAGCGGCCAGCTCTGCGACCGCACCTCAAGGGCCCTCGCCGCGGCGTTGGGTATCGCCCCGACCATGTTCCCCGGCGGCCACATCGGCTTCGTCGAGGACCCTGAGCGGTTCGCCACCCGGCTACGCGTCGCTCTGCGTGAGGGCTGATGCGACACCGGGCCGCCGCACGGAGAGACAGCGGGGGACAAGGGGATACGGCGGTGGCCCGGCGGTCGGCCGTGTCGTCTGGTGTGGTTACCCGGTGCCGGCGTGTCGGCGGTAACGGCCGGGTGGTTGGCCGTGGGTGCGGGTGAAGGCGCGGTTGAAGGCGAATTCGGAGGTGTAGCCGACCTCATGGGCGATGGCGGCGACAGGCCGGGTGGTGTCGCGGAGCTTGCGGGCGGCTACGTCGAGGCGCCAACGGGTGAGGTAGGTCAGCGGGGGTTCGCCGACGTGGTGGGTGAACCGTCGGGCGAGGGTGGCGCGGGAGACGTTGACAATTGTGGCGAGGGTGTCCAGAGTCCAGTCGTGGCCGGGGCGCTCGTGTAGCACGGCGAGGGCACGTGCGGTGACCGGGTCGCGCAGGCCGCGTAGCCACGAGGGGGCCATGGTGTCACCTTCGGTATCGAGCCAGGCTCGGACGACGTGGATCAGCAGCAGGTCGAGTAGGCGTAGTGCGGCGGTGCCGGAGCCGGTGGCGGTGTGGCTGCGGGTCTCGTGGGCCAGCAGGTCCAGCACCGAGCGCAGCCAGGGTCCGCTGTCCGGCTGGGCGGTGGCCACGTGCAGCACCGGCGGCAGCAGCCCCAGCACGGGATGGGCGATGTCGGTCGCGTACTGGTAGCCGGCGCACAGGATCCGGGTCCGCGCCCCCGGCCCGTCGAGGACCAGTTCCCCGTCGGGACGGATGAGGCTGCGCTTGAGGTCCTCGTCGAAGCGGCGGGTCGGCAGGCCCGGATCGGTGGCCAGTTGGTGGCGGGTCCCGGCGGGCAGCAGCACGAGGTCGCCCGGGGAAAGCAGGCGAGGCGGCGCGGCGTCGGTGGTGAACCAGCAGGTGCCGGCGACTACGGCGTGGAATGCGGCTCCGTGGCGGGCCGGCAGCTCGATGGCCCAGGGTGCTCGTGCGTCGAAGGTTGCCATGAGGCTCGCGTCGACCCGGGCCAGCGCCAGTACGTCCCCCAGAACATCCACCTGCACAGCGTAGGGCCGTAGCAGGGACAGCAGCGGACCGGATGAGACGGACGGGCAAACAAATGAGTAGCGCAGGCATTCATGTCCTCATCGGCGAGCGGCAGGGTGGTCGGCATGGAGATCACCGGAAGCACCGCCCTCGTCACCGGAGCCAACCGGGGCCTGGGCCGCGCCCTCATCGATGCCCTGCTGGAGCGCGGCGCCGAGCGTGTCTACGCCGGTGCCCGCGACCCGGGCATGGTCCGCCCCGATGAGCGGATCACGCCCGTCGCTCTCGACGTCACCGACCGGGCCGCCATCGCGCAGCTCGCCACCGTCGCCACCGACATCGACCTGCTGATCAACAACGCTGGCGCAGCCGCGTTCGCCCCCGCCCCGGACGCTGACCCGGACGGGCTGGCCCGGGAGTTCGCCGTCAACTTCACCGGCCTCTATGACATGATCCGGGCGTTCACCCCGATCCTCATACAGAACAAGGGCACGCTGGTCAACGTGCTCAGCCTGCTCGCCTACGCGCCGGCACCCCCGATGGCGGGCTACTCGGCATCCAAGGCCGCGGCACACTCCCTGACCCTCGCCCTGCGGCCGGCGCTGACCCGAGCCGGGATCGGTGTGCACGGCGTCTACCCCGGCGGCATCGACACCGACATGCTCGCCGGTGTGGACGCGCCCAAAGCAGCGCCGCGCTCCGTGGCCGCCGCGATCTGCGACGGCATTGCGGCCGGAGACGAGGACATCTACCCCGACCCGAGTTCCGCGCACATGGGCGAACTGTGGAATCGCGACCCGCGGGCCTTCACCGCCGTGTTCGCCGCGATGGGCTCCTGACCGTCGCACCGCCACCCACCGACAGAGGAAAATTATGAAGATCACTGTGTTGGGACTCGGCGCGATGGGCTCGCGGATGGCCCGCCGACTGCTCGCCACGGGCGAGCACGACATCACCGTATGGAACCGCACGGCCGAGGCGATGCGGCCCCTGATCGAGGTGGGTGCCGCTGCGGCGACGACGCCGGCGGCCGCCGCCGAGCAGTGTGACCTCGTGCTCAGCATGCTGCGCGACGACGACGCCGGCCGCGAGGTGTGGCTGGCGCCGGAGAGCGGCGCGCTGACCACGATGGCACCTGGGACGGTCGCCGTCGATTGTTCCACTGTGACCCCGGCGTTCTCCGCCGAACTCGCTGCCCGGTGCAGCCGGCGCGGGGTGGATTTTCTCGACGCCCCGGTGCTTGGCTCGCGCCCCCAAGCGGACGCCGGCACACTCATCTTCCTCGTCGGCGGCCGACCGGCGGTGGCGCACCGGGTGGAGCCGGTGCTGCGGCAGATCGGCGGCGCCGTGCACCAGATGGGACCGACCGGGACCGGCGTACGGATGAAGCTGCTCCTCAATTCTCTGTTTGCCGTCCAGGTCGCCGCCGTCGCCGAGCAGCTCGGCGCCCTGCACGGCACCGACCTGGACACCGCCCGTGCCGTCGAAGTCCTCGCCGCCACTCCGGTGGCAAGCCCGGCCGCCGCCACCGCCGCCACCGCCATGCTCGGCCACACGTTCCCGGCGTCCTTCCCCATCGATCTGGTCGCCAAGGATCTGCGATACGCCGCCGCAGACGCTGCCTCCCGTCACGTCACCGTCGCCCTGACCCACACGGCCGCCGACACCTACCAGCAGGCGATCGACCGAGGACATGGCCAGGACAACATCACCGGAGTCGTTCAACTCTTCCGAGCGTTGCGGCCCGCCTGACAGGCGGCGCCCGTCGGCGATGCTGCCAGCAGCAGCGCCAGCACATATCGGCTTCGTCGCACCACCTAGACGTGGATAGAGCGGAACGTCGGATGCTCCGTCATCCGGGTGTTCGCCGGACACCAGGGACGGTCTGAGGCGGGCACGGCCATTGCGCGCGTACGGGCCGACATCTACGACATCGCACAAGGCCAGGCGCTCGCGGCGAGAAATGACCCCAAGCCCACCGGCAGGCCCCAAAGGGCTATGACCACCGGAGATGGGCACGGGCCGTTTCGGCTGCCTTTCCCGGCTACCGCGGTAGTGCCGCCGCCGTTGGCCGTTACGCCCTTTCAGGGCTCACTGTTCCCGGTTCCCCGGTGTCCGGCCGCCGCAGACGGGTAGACGTCGGCGAGGGCTGGTCGATCGGTTGGGCCAGACGATGGCCCGGCGGACCCGGCCACGCGCCGAGAAACGCGACGCCCTCGGGCCGCTCGTGAGCAGCAAGGTCAGGCGCTCGGGCAGAGCCGCCTGGCCCTGACCAAGGGAGTCGATGTCATGCGCATTCCTTACGGCATGATCGACGAACTCCGCAGGAGCGTCGTCGCGCCGCAGGCCCCCGATCTGGTCCCTGCCGTCGAAGGTCGGCTTGCGCTCCGCCAGGCGGGGTCTCGGGATCTGCCGGCGATGTCCCGGGCTCACGTCCAGTTGCTTCCGATCGGGCTGTTCCCGTCGCTTGGAGCCCGCTTCATCCGCCGATGGCAGCGCACTTATCTGAACTCACCACACGGCGTGGGTGTCGTCGCCGTCGACACCGCTGCCCCCCAGGATGAGGTCGTCGGGTTTGTGCTCGGTGCCAGAGACCACGCCGCCTACACGACCGAGTTGACGAAGGACAGGCGCGTACTGGTGCCCCTGGCCCTCGCCGGGTTGGCCGCGCTTGCGGTCCGGCCCCATGTTGCCCTCCGCGTCCTGCGAACGCGGGCCCGGCCGTGGATCCGCCGGGTGCTGGGACACCGGGCGACTGTGGTGAGACCGGCGCGCGCTGGGTCGGTTGCGGCTCCACAGGTGGCGGTCATGACTGCGCTGGCGGTGCAGCCGGAATGGCGCAAAAGCGGCATCGGGATGATGCTGGTTGATCGTTTCGTCGAGCTTGTGCAGGAAACGGGCGCGAGGTGGGTCGAAGCGCAAACGTCGACCGGGCCCCTGGGGGCTACCGGATTCTACGAACGGTTGGGTTGGGAGGCTCGGACCCACTGGTCCACACCCGACGGTGACCGGGTACGGACCTACCGCTGCCGGGTCGGCCGCGCGGATTGAAGCCCTGGGCTCCTTCGGTGGCTGCCGACTGGGGTGCGGTATCGACAACCCGCCGATGACACTCTCGGTGCCGAGCGCTTGCCGGCAATCAGGACGCCCCGCGGGTTGCAGGTACGACAGTCAGCAGGTGCCGGCGAGCAGTGCGGTGATCAGTGTGCTGGATTGGGCGGTCGCTGACCTGGGTCGGGCCTGGGTCAGCGTCCGGGTGACACGTCGCGGGTGACCTGGTCGATCCGCCGAAGCCGCCCGTCCGCCGAGAGTTGCCCGAACATGTAGATCTCCGTCGCGATTGTCTTCCCGGTGGCCATGTCTGCGGTCAGGGTGTATCGCGCGGCCACCCGTTCAGCCGAGCTCACCGTCTCATGGACGTCGACGCGGACGCTTGTGGCGCGCTTTCGGGCCGGTCGGACGTGCGCCAGGAGCCTTTCCCGATCGAGATGGACGCCGTCGTTGCACATGACGAAGTCGGGCGTGTGGTATCGGTCGAACACCGTTGCCGCGTCCTCCTCCCCGCAGGTGACCTCCTGCGGGTAGTGCATGAGATAGGCGGTGACATTGGCATCCATGTGTTCGCCTCCAGGTGCATCAACGTAGCTCTGACAGCACCGTCAAATTTAGCGCCACCCGGTAGGCTTGACAAACGTGTCTGAGCTAGGGGAGTCGCGGCAACGACGGCAGCGTGCCGACGCGAGGCGCAGCATCGCCGCAGTCTTGGACGCCTCGGTCGCGTTGCTGGGGCGGCGACCAGACGCGTCGATGGAGGAGATCGCAAGGGCGGCCGGGGTCTCCCGCCAGACGATCTACGCGCACTACCCATCGCGCAGCGCGCTGCTGGAGGCTGTGACGCAGCACGTCACAGCAGAGGTCGCGCGGGAACTCGGCGGCGTCGACCTCGACCGGAGCAGCGCCCTTGACTCCCTGGGACGTTGGGTCGACGCCAGTTGGGCACTGTTGGAGCGTTACCCGGTGCTGCTCACTCCGGCGATTGCCGCATCGGGGGACGGCGACGAACGGGAGCGCCACGAGCCGGTCGTCGGCGGACTGCTGCGGCTTTTCGAACGGGGGCGCCGCTGCCGCGAGTTCGACCGGGCGATGCCGACGACCTGGTACGTCGCCGCGATCATCGGCCTCGGCCACGCCGCAGGTCGGGAGGTCACCGCTGGCCGGATGACACAGGCCGAAGCCGGTGCGGCATACCGGGAGAGCGTGCTCAGGGTGTGCCGCGCCCCGCTGTGACAAGGCTTGCAACACCCCGCCGATCTGGCGGACGAAGGAGGGCGGCAGAGGTGTGCAGTCGGGGTTGGCTGATCGAGGCAACCGGCATGGATCGTCAGGATGGATGCCGCCGTCAGGTCGGCAAGGGATAGTGAGGCCAAGGAGTACGGCACCAGCAAGGTCGCCGAAGGCGGTCCCGTGAACGGGCGGCGGGTCGTTCTGATCGAAGACGGCGCGATCTGGAAGCCTCCCTGATGGCGTGAAAACACCGGTGCCGGCTCGATCTGCGGCAGAAGGAGTGTGCGTCGGCCGCCCGGTATGAGCGGCTGTGGCATGCCAAGGACTCCGGATCAGAGCTCATCCAGCAGCAGAACGCCCTGTGGTGAGTAGAAGTAGTCGCGTACGTGCCTCGCCCAGTCTTCGATTTTCGGGTCCTCCGCGTGCATCAACCACTCGGACAGATGCGCGTACTCGTCGGTGTATCCGTTCTCCCAGAGCCACCGCAGCGTTTCGTGTCGACCCGCTCCGAAGATGGCCTGGGCGTCGAAGCCGAAGCCCAGGTCCATGTCACCAGTGCGGAACTTCGCGCTGTACAGGCGGCACGAGTCTGCGGGATCACCGATCAGGAACAGCAGGAAGGCAGCTACGTAGATCTGCTCGTACTCGTCGCTCTCCCCGTCGTCGGGACTCTCGCGCCAGGCCCTTTCGCGGTCGAAGATCTCTCGCAGCATGCCGTGATGGGGACGCGGGTCGCCGACGTCCACTATCCGGAGTGCTTCCCGGCGCGAAGCCGGACTCGACAGGTCCACAGACATGGGCACGCGTGCACAGTAGTCGAGCACGATTCGTCCAGTTGAGCCGTGGAAGAACAGGCTCGCCCTGGGTTGCGAGCACGACGGCAGGTAGCTGACGATTCCCGGCCTCTCGGGCAGATCCATCCTGACGGATGGGCCTTTCGTACGACGGCGACGCAAGAGACACGGGACAAAGTGGTTGCCTCCCGGGTGCTCGTGCGAAAGGTTTCCCGCATGGACGAGATGTTGCTCGCCAACCGCACCGCTTGGGACAAGGCGTACCAGGCGCAGCAACTCCACGCCTACGACGAGATGTCGGCCGAGGCGGCGACCGGCGTCACGCTTGTCGCCAGTGAACGCGAGCTGCTCCGGGACATTTTGACGGCACGGCCCGTGGTGGTCCATCCACAGAGCGACAATGGACAGGATGACATCGCCCTGGTCCAGGCTGGCGCTCGTGAGGTGATCGGGGTCGACTACAGCGAGACCGTGGTCCATGCCGCGCGGAGACGCGCAGACGCCCTCGGTGTCGCCTGCCGCTACCTGATCGCGACGGTCCCCGGCGTGCCGCTGCTCGACGGCTGCGCAGACCTGGTCTACACGGGCAAGGGCGCCCTGATCTGGATGCCCGACATCGATGCCTGGGCCGTCGAGATGGCCCGCCTGGTGCGGCCCGGCGGACACCTGTTCCTCCACGAGGGCCACCCGGCGACCGAGCTGTGGACCTGGGACCTGGACGAGCCGCGCATCCGACCCGACCGCAGCTACTTCGGGCGCTCTTTCGTCTGCGACGACAACAGTTTCCCAGCGAACGGGGCTGTCATGTGGCAGTGGACGCTCGGCCAGACCGTCAGCGCGGTCATCAGGGCGGGTCTGCAAGTCCGGTGCCTTGAGGAGTATGCGGAGCCGTTCTGGCGCATGGGTGACATCGACGCGGCCGCTTTCCGCGGTCGTCTCCCGAACACTTTCGCACTGTTGGCACGTCGCCCCGCCGCGCCATGAGCCGGGTTGCGCGAATTGCGGCAGTCAGGCCAGGTGGTGGGTGTCATTGAGTTGGACGATCCAGCGGTTGTGAAGAAAGTCGTCCTCGCGCAGGTGGGTTATGCCTCCAGGGGAGAAGCGGATGCCCACCAGACCGGCCGCGTCGATCGGCATGCCAATCCAGGCCGCGAGCAGAAACGTGGCCGTTCCCCCGTGGGCCACCACGACCTGATGCTCCACCGTCGACCGTAGGATCCGCTCCAGCGCGGCGTAGGTGCGTACGGCCAGCTCCCATTTCGTCTCAGCACCGGATACGCCCTCGTCATGACGCATCCGCTCACCGGTGGCCGGCGGCGGTATGAACCGTTCGTCCAGCCATGCCTGCGGGCGTCCTCCTGCCTCGCCGTACGACTTTTCGCGTAGGTCGGTGTCCAGCACCACGCGCGATGCGAGCCGCTTGCCGATCACCTCCGCTGTCCGCCGGGCTCGCAGCAAGTCGGACGAGAAGACCTCGACGCCAGCAGCAGACGACAACCGGCCGGCGAGCGCCTGCGCGATGAGCTCAGCGTGCGCACAGCCGCGGGCAGTCAGGTCAGAATCGAACCATCCGCCGACCAGTCCATCGACGTGGTGCGTCGCCTCCGGGTGCGTGACGACGTACAGGTTCCTCATGGGCGCAGGATGCCATGCCGCTGGTCGTTACCGTTAGGCTCCCGAGGGGCGCGTGCTGCGCAGCGATGGCGGCCTTCGGCGGGTGGCGGGCTGATGGGCATCGATTACGGACACGACCATTCGTACGCCCCGGACGCCCGCCAGTCCCTGAGCCGGCGCGACACCGGTGTGCCGGTGACGCCCGTATGAGACTGGTGTCGGCATTCGTACCGATCTGGATCCTTACCGCGCTCGGCTACGCGGCCTGTCGTTGGGGCCTGCTGGGTGAGACGGGGGCGTCGGTGCTCGGCCGGTTCGTGTTCCACCTTGCGATGCCGTCCGCGCTGTTCCTGGCCCTGTCCCGAATGCCGCTTTCCGGGCTGGCCGGTCGCTCGCTGCTGGCCTTTGGGGTGAGCACGGCCGCGGTCGTCGGGCTCGGGTGGGTCAGCGCGAGTCGGCTGTTCGGTCGCGAGCCCGGCGAACGGCCGATCTGGGGCATGGCCGCCGGGTACGTGAACTCGGCGAACCTCGGCATCCCGATCGCCACGCAGGTTCTCGGCGATGTGGCGTTCCTGGCAGAGGTGGTGCTGTTGCAGGTGCTGGTGGTGACGCCCGTGATCCTGGTCGCGCTGGACCGGCACCGCGACCCGGCCGGACGGGTACGGGTTCGCCGTATCGCCTCCCTGCCGGTACGCAATCCGGTGATCCTGGCGTCGCTGCTCGGCGTCGCATGCTCGGCTGCCGGCCTGCAGTTGCCGTCGGCGGCCAATGCGTCGCTCGCCCTGCTGTCAGGCGCTGCGGTTCCGGCCGCCCTGGTCGCGCTCGGGGCGTCGCTGCACGGCACGACATCGTCCCGGGCCGAGCCGGCCGAGCTGGCCGTGATCACCGCGCTGAAGCTCGTCGTGCAGCCCGTCATCGCGTACGCGGCCGGACTGGCCATGCACCTGTCCGCGCCGCAGCTGCTCGCCGTGGTGGTGTGCGCGGGCCTGCCGACAGCACAGAACACGTTCATCTTCGCCCAGGAGTACGGCGTCGGCGAGACGGTGGCCAACCGGGCGGTCATGATGACCACGACGCTGTCGCTGGCCACCCTGGCCGCGGTGGCGGCGCTGCTCGGGTAGGTCCGTCAGCGGCGACTCGTTCAGCGATCACGGCGGCGGAGAGGGCACTCCGGGAAGGCCGGACAGACGGCCTGGTCCGGTCAGAGCAGGATGGCGGATAGCGGCCGAGAAGGGAACCTGTGAGAGAAGGGACGATGAGGCACCGCACGGTCCGTACTCGCACTGAGAGGCAGTTGTCGTGAAGCACGCACCGGTTACCCTCAGCCCGTACGACCCGCAGTGGGCTGCGCTGTTCGAGCAGGAGCGGGTCAGCCTCGAAGCCGCTCTGGCGCAATGGCTGGTCGGGCCGGTTGAGCACATCGGCTCCACATCGGTTCCCGGGTTGGCGGCGAAGCCGATCATCGACATGATGGCACCGGTGCGCAGCCTGTCAGAGGCGGCAGCCGCCGTCGAGGTGGTGACCGCTCTCGGCTACCGCAACGGTGTGCACCGTCCGGAAGAGGCGCACTACTTCTTCAAGCCGGAGACCGACAACTGGTGGGAACGTACCCACCAACTTCATCTCACCGAACCGGCCTCCCTGCTCTGGCGGCGACGAGTCGTCTTCCGCGACGCGCTCCGGCGCCGGGTGGACTACCGGTCCCGGTACGAGCAGCTTAAGCGCGATCTCGCGCACGCTCACGGCACCGACCTCATGGCCTACGCGCGCGATAAGGACGACTTCGTCAACGAGGTCCTCGGCGTGCGCGACAAGACGCAAGCTCCGACCGTCAGTTACTCCCGGAAACCGTGGCAGTCTCCGACACCCGACGGATAAGGCCGAGCGGATCAGCGCGCACTCGATTATGAAGTCGCGCTGGGGGTGGGGCCGGCGGCGGTCCTGTCCGTACGGCAGGGGTGTGTGTTGGTGGACGCTGCGCGGGTCGCGTGCAGCGATGCCAGGAGTCGTAGCCGGTCGGCGTCGGCGCTGCCCGGCTCGGTGGTGAAGACGAGCATGACGGGTCCGGGGTTTCCCGGTAGGGGGTAGGTGTCCCAGTCCAGGACGATGTCGCCTACCTCGGGAATCCGGAAGGTCTTGGTGCCGCTTACCGACTCGCGTACGTCGTGCCGGGCCCACAGCCGCCGGAAGTGGGCGCTGCGGATGCTCAGTTCGCCGACGATCGCGGTGGCGCGTGGGTGGGTGGGGTCGGTGGCGACGGCGGCGCGCATCATGCCGATGTAGTCCAGAGCCTGCTGCTCCCAGTCCGGGCAGCTCCGCTCGCCGGTCAGCGTGTCGTCGAACAGCAGCAGGAGCATGTTGAGCCGGTCGGCCGGGTAGGCGTCCGGGTCGCCGAGCAGCGCCTGCGCCATCGGGTTCCAGTCGAGCAGATCGAGATGCCGGCCGAGGATGACCGCGGGGGTGTCCATCACCCGCAGCAGGCGCCGGGTGCTGTTCGGCACCCGCTCCGGATCGCGGTTCACGCGGGCGGGCGTGGGCCGGCGGGCGGCGTGGGCCAGGGTGAACAGGTGCCGGCGTTCCTTGTGGTCGAGGCTGAGCGCGCCGGCAAGGGCGTCCAGGACGTCGTCGGACGGGCGTACCTCCCGGCCCTGCTCGATGCGCTGGTAGTAGTCGGTGCTCAGCCCGGCCAGCAGGGCCAGCTCCTCGCGCCGCAGCCCGGTGACCTTGCGCCGGCCACCCGGCTCCAGGCCGACGTCGTGTGGACGCAGCCGGCCACGCCGCGCGCGGAGGAAGTCGCCGAGCTCCCGAGCGTACGGATGAGGACCGTTCATGCCGCAAGTGTGCCGCGGCCCGGACCGCCGAAGGTAGGTCCCGCAGACCTAGGCAACCGCGAACGATGGAACCGGCCCGGATCGCTCCTAACGTCGACGGCCGCAGCGCACCGACACCCCTCAGGAGCAGCAGATGACCGGATGGACCACCGACCGCATTCCCGACCAGCGTGGTCGGGTCGCCGTCGTGACCGGCGCGAACTCGGGCCTCGGCCTGGTCACCGCCACCGAACTGGCCCGCCACGGCGCCCACGTCGTGCTCGCCGTCCGCAGCACTCCCGCTGGCGAGGAGGCCGCCCGCCGGATCGGCGGCGACGTCGAGGTCCGCGAGCTGGACCTGGCATCCCTCGCCTCCGTGCGGGCCTTCGCGGCGAAACTGACCGGCGACCACCCGGCTATCGACCTGCTCGTCAACAACGCTGGCGTGGTGCTGCTCGGCCCGCGCCGCACCTCCGCCGACGGATTCGAACTGCACCTCGCCACCAACATGCTGGGCCACTTCGCGCTGACCGGCCTGCTGCTCGGGAACCTGGCCGCGGCGCGGGGCGCCCGCGTGGTCAGCCTCAGCTCGATCACCCACAAGAGCGCGCACCTGGACTTCGCTGACCTGATGTTCGAACGCGACTATCGGGCAGCCACCGCCTACGGCCGGTCCAAGCTCGCCACCACGATCTTCGGCATCGAACTGGATCGCCGCCTGCGCGCCGCCGGAGCGCCGATCGTCAGCACGCTGGCCCATCCCGGTCTCACCCGCACCAACCTGACTCCGCGCGCCTGGGAACACCGTGGCCGGTTCGGGCGAATGATCGCCTGGGCCGGGCTGTTGGCGACCCAGCCGGTGGAGCGGGGCGCGCTGCCGCAGTTGCGCGCCGCGACCGAGCCCGGTGTACGCGGCGGCCAGTTCTTCGGCCCGTCCGGGCTCTGGGAGACGCGGGGCAGGGTCACCGAGGCCCGGCTCAGCCGGGAGGCCGCCAGCCCGGCAGTCGGCAAGCGGCTGTGGGCGGCAGCCGAGGACCTGACCGGCGTCACCTATCCCTGACCCACCACTCGGTGGTCGACATCTGCTTGGGGCGGCGACGAGGGTGGTGGGCGTTAAAGTCGCCTGCCATGGGACTTCTCACCTTCAGCCTCAACGTCACCTTGGATGGTTGTGTCGACCATCAGGAGGGGATCGCCGACGACGAGACGCATGCCCTTTTTACCCGTCTCATGGATGAGGCCGGGGCGATGCTGTGGGGCCGGGTCACCTACGAGATGATGGAGAGCTACTGGCCTGCCGTCGCCCGCGGCGACGTGGAGGCGCCGCCGACCTTGCGTGAGTGGGCGGTCAAGCTGGAGGCCAAACCGAAGTACGTGGTGTCGTCGACGCGCCAGGACTTCCCGTGGACCAACAGCCACCACATCGCCGGCGATCTACGCGAGGGCGTGCAGAAGCTCAAGGACACGACCCCGGCGGGGGTGCTCCTCTGCAGCGGCAAGCTCGCGACCGAGCTCGATCGGCTGGACCTGATCGACGAGTACAAACTGCTCGTCCATCCCAGGATCGCCGGCCACGGTCCGACGCTGTACCAGGGCGGGCTTCCCGGCACGCGTCGGCTCGAGCTGCTCTCGGCGGATTCGCTGCGCAACGGTGCGGTGGCCATGCACTATCGCCGCGCCAGCTGAATCACAGCAGTCCGTCGCCGCCAGCGCGGCGCCATGCTGCCGGGTGAGGTCTTCGGTGGCCGACCTGGTGTGGAGAACCGGGCAGTGCGGCTGGCTGTCGTACCCGTGTGTGAAGCTTCGGGGCATGGCGACTTTCGTTCTGATCCACGGCGGCGGGGGCAGCGCCTGGGACTGGCATCTGCTGGCCCCTGAGCTGTCCGGAGCGGGCCACGACGTGGTGGCGCCGGAGCTGCCGATCGAGGACAGGTCTGCGGGTTTCGCCGAGTTCTGCGAAACGGTCGTCAGCGCGATCGGTGACCGCAGTGACCTTGTGGTCGTCGGGCACTCGTATGGGGCTTTCACGGCTCCACTGATTGCCGACAAGCTGCCGGTGCAGCTGATCGTGCTGCTCACGCCGATGGTCCCGCAGCCGGGTGAGCGGCCCGGGGACTGGTGGGACAACACCGGTTACCGCGGCACGGAAGGGCTCAGCGAGGAGCAGCAGTTCTACAACGGCGTACCGGCCGAGATCGTCGCTGAGGCTGCGGCGCACGGCCGGGACCAGGTCAGCGCGGAGTGGAACGAGCCGTGGCCCCTGGACGCCTGGCCGGCCGTGCCGACGAAGGTGCTCATCGCCCGTGAGGACCGGTTCTTCCCGGCGGATTTCCAACGTCGGGTGGCCGCCGACCGGCTCGGCGTGACTCCGGACGAGATTGACGGTTGTCACGCTTTGGCGCTCAGTCATCCGAGGCAACTCGCCGACCGGCTGACCGCGTACCTGCGGCACTGACGCCTACCTCGGGCGGGCCGGGAGGCTGTGCCGGTGAGCCGACCGGTGTCGCCGAGGAGGTTGAAGGTCCGTGGTGGCGTGAGACGGATCGCTCAGGCAAGGGGCGGCGCATCGTGCGGGTTGGTGGCGTCGGGCCACCAACCCGCAGCGCAGGGGCATGATCAGTGACTACAATCCGCAATCCCTCAGCGGACCGTGAAGCGGATCTCCTGCTGCCGTGCTAGACGGCATCCCGCTGGTCCAGCCACTTGAGAATCGCCTGGTTCGTCTCTTCCGGCTTCTCCTGCTGAATCCAGTGACCGCAATCCAGACTGATCACTTCCACATTCGGCACGAATTCCGTCAGTCTTTCAGACCTCGCGACCGGGTCGCGGTCGCCGTAGATCATGAGGGTGGGCTGTTGGATGATCGGGTTCACGTCGGCGAGCAGACGCCAGTTGCGGTCCAGGTTCCGGTACCAATTCAGACCGCCCGTGAATCCTGTTGATTCGAAGGCGGAGACGAAGACGGCCAGCTCGTCGTCGCTCATGATGGGATCACCGAGTGGGGTTTCCATTCTGGCGAGGTTGATCCACACGTTGCCCGGCTGCGGCTCTGTGACGGGCACGTTCTTCCGGTACAGGTTCCGAAGGAACTGGAACGTGTTCTCCTCGAACACGGCGTCCGCGACGCCCGGCTGTCGGTTGAAGTGGACGAAGTAGAAGTCGCTACCGAGCACGTCCTCCATGAACTCGATCCAGGGCCTGTCCCCGCGCTCGAGGTACGGCAGGCTCAGGTTGATCACCTTGTTGACGCGGCTCGGGTGCAACAGGGTCAGGCCCCAGACGACGGCCGCACCCCAGTCATGACCAACGAAGGTGGCATCGTCGTATCCGTAGTGATCGAGCAGTGCGACGAGGTCGCCCGACAGGTGTGCGATGTCGTAGTCGGTGACGTCGGCCGGGCGGGACGAGTCGCCGTAGCCGCGCTGGTTCGGGACGATGACGTGGTAGCCCGCTGCGGCTAGGGCGGGCATCTGGTGACGCCAGGAGAAGGCGTGCTCCGGCCAGCCGTGACAGAGCACGATGGGGTTTCCCGCGTTCTGCCGGCCGGCTTCGAAGACTTCGAGCTCTACACCGTTGACCGGAACGCGGGTCGGCTCGGGGAATTCGGTTGTCATGCCGGGATCATGCCGACCGATACCGGTCACCTCCTGACCGGTTTTCGTGGAAGTGTTGTCGAGGTGCGAGCCGACCGGTTGATGGCCATCCTCCTGCTGCTGCAACAGCGCGAGCAGGTGACCGCAGCGGAGGTCGCCCGGGAGTTGGAGATCTCCGAGCGCACCGCCCGCCGCGACCTCGACGCGCTGGGTATGGCCGGGGTCCCGGTGTACTCCATCCAGGGTCGAGGCGGCGGCTGGCGACTCGTGGGCGGTGCCCGCACCGACCTGTCCGGATTGACGGCGAGTGAGGCCCGCGCCCTTTTCCTGGTCGCCGGCCCGGCCTCGGCTGCGACGCCGGCCGTGAAAGCGGCGCTGCGCAAGCTCGTCCAGGCCCTGCCGGAACCTTTCCGGGCACAGGCCGAGGCGGCAGCGTCGTCGCTCGTGATGGACCCGCAGCGATGGGGGGCGAGCCGGGGAGAGCCGCGACCGCCCCGTTTCCTCGACGCGCTCCAGGACGCGGTGATCCGCGGGGTTCAGGTCCGGCTCGGCTACGTCGATCGCGAAGGGACCGAAACCGAGCGAACCGTGCACCCGCTGGGCATCGTCGCCAAGGGCCCCTCGTGGTACCTCGTCGCCAACACCGAGGCCGGACGGCGGACCTTCCGGATCGACCGCGTCTCGTCCGCCGACCCGACCTGCGATCCCGTACACCGGCCCGAGGACTTCGACCTCGCCGAGAGTTGGCGCGCGATCGCTGACGAGGTCGACCGCAAACGAACGCCCCTCGAAGCCCGGGCGGTGTGCGCGCCCCGGGGGATAGGCGTGCTCCGGATAGGATTCGGGGGCCGGCTCGAGGTGGGAGGCGCCACGACCGACGGCCGCATCGAGGTCGTGATCCGCGGCAACGACGAACGCACACTCGCCGGCGAGCTTGCCGGGCTGGTCGAATGGATCGAGGTGACCGGCCCTCCGGGTGTGCGCGACCACCTGGCCTCGATCGGCACTACGCTCGTCGAGCGATACGGCTGAGACCGGCAGCCCCGGGGAACCAGGACCTGAGCGACCTGTTGGCCGCCGCCCGCTGCCGAAAACCGGCATTCCGCAGCGTGGTCGACATCGACGCACCGACGTTCCTGCCCCCGGGCGACAGACCGGCCCGGATCACCGAGGCGTGCCGACTCGCCGGGCAGCCGGTACCGCAGTCGCCGGCCGCCGTCGTCCGCTGCGTCCTTGGCAGCCTGGCCCTGGCCCACGCCGGGCGGTGCGTCAGGTGCAGGACCTCTCCGGCCGACAGGTCGACGCGGTGCACATCGTTGGCGGGGGGAGCGCGCAACGCCCTGCTCTGCCAGCTCACCGCGGACGCCTGCGGGTTGCCGGTGCTGGCCGGGCCGGTGGAGGCCACCGCGATCGGCAACCTGCTGGTCCAGGCACGAGCGGCCGGCGTGGTCGGTGGTGACCTTGCTGCGTTGCGGCGGCTGGTGCGGCAGACTCAGCGGATCGTGCGCTACGAGCCGGGCGACGGGTCCGGGACGGCGCGGGCAGCCGAGCGGCGGGTGGGGGTGTGAGGTGCGGATCGCGTTGTTCGTGACGTGCCTGGCGGACACCGTGTTTCCGGCGGCGGCGAAGGCGACGGTGCGGTTGTTGGAGCGGTTGGGGCATGAGGTGGTGTTTCCCGAGGGGCAGACGTGTTGTGGGCAGATGCATGTCAACACCGGCTATCAGGAGCAGGCGGTGCCGTTGGTGCGGCGGCACGTGCGGGTGTTCGATCCGTACGACGTGATCGTGGCGCCGTCGGGGTCGTGTGTGGGGTCGGTGCGGCATCAGCACGCGATGGTGGCGCGGCGGGCCGGTGATGTCCGGTTGGCGTCGCGGGCGGAGTCGGTGGCGGCGCGCACGTTCGAGTTGTCGGAGTTGTTGGTGGACGTGTTGGGGGTTACCGATGTGGGGGCGTTCTTCCCGCATCGGGTGACGTATCACCCGACGTGTCACTCGTTGCGGATGCTGGGCGTGGGGGATCGGCCGGTGCGGCTGTTGCGGGCGGTGCGGGGGTTGGATCTGGTGGAGTTGCCGGCGGCGGAGCAGTGTTGCGGGTTCGGGGGGACGTTCGCGGTGAAGAACGCGGACACGTCGACGGCAATGCTGGCGGACAAGATGCGGCATGTGCTGTCCACTGGCGCTGATGTCTGTGCGGCGGGGGACGCGTCGTGTCTGATGCACATCGGCGGCGGCCTGTCCCGGCTGCGGACCGGGGTGCGCACCGTGCACCTGGCCGAGATCCTGGCCTCGACGGAGCAGGGCGGCACGATGAGCGAGCGGAGCGAGCCGGTGGTGGCGTCGTGACCCGTACCTTCCTCGGCATGCCGGCGACCGCCCCGGCGGGCGTCGGGCACCTGCGGGGTGAGGAGCCTTTCCCGGCTGCGGCTCGGCGGGCGCTGGCGGACGCGCAGTTGCGTCGCAATCTCGGGCACGCGACGGCGACGATCCGGGCGAAGTCGGCTGGTGTGATCGGCGAGGTGCCGGACTGGGAGCGGTTGCGGGCGGCCGGTAGCGCGATCAAGGCCGACGTGCTGGCCCGGTTGCCGGAGCTGTTGGAGCAGCTGGAAGCAGCGGTGACGGCGGCCGGGGGAGTGGTGCACTGGGCCGCCGACGCCAACGAGGCGAACGCGATAGTCGTCGACCTGGTGCGCGCCACCGGCAGTGACCGGGTGATCAAGGTCAAGTCGATGGCGACGCAGGAGATCGGCCTCAACGAGGCCCTTGAAGCGGCCGGGATCGCGCCGGTGGAGACCGATCTGGCCGAGCTGATCGTGCAGCTCGGCGAGGACCGGCCGAGTCACATTCTGGTGCCGGCGATTCACCGTAACCGGGCCGAGATCCGGGAGATCTTCCTGCGAGCGATGCCGGGGGTGGATCCGGAGTTGACCGACGAGCCGGCGGTCCTGGCGGCGGCGGCGCGGCGGTTTCTGCGGCAGACGTTCCTGTCCACGTCGGTGGCGGTGTCCGGGGCAAACTTCGCGGTGGCGGAGACGGGCACTCTGGCGGTGGTGGAGTCAGAGGGCAACGGTCGGATGTGTCTGACCCTGCCGCGCACGTTGATCACGGTGATGGGTGTGGAGAAGGTGGTGCCGACCTGGCGGGACCTGGAGGTGTTCCTGCAACTGCTGCCCCGGGCCTCGACCGGGGAGCGGATGAACCCGTACACCTCGATGTGGACCGGTGTCACCCCGGGCGACGGGCCGCAGGCCTTTCATCTGGTGCTGCTGGACAACGGTCGCAGCGCGGTGCTCGCCGACGAGGTGGGCCGGCAGGCGCTGCACTGCATCCGCTGCTCGGCGTGCCTGAACGTCTGCCCGGTGTACGAGCGCACCGGCGGGCACGCGTACGGGTCGGTGTATCCGGGGCCGATCGGCGCGGTGCTGTCCCCGCAGCTGACCGGGGTGGCCGACAATGCGTCGCTGCCGTACGCGTCGTCGCTCTGCGGGGCCTGCTACGACGCCTGCCCTGTGAAGATCAACATTCCGGAGTTGCTGGTGCACCTGCGCGACCAGGCGCCGCATCCGCGCGGTGAGGCGGCCGTGATGGCCGCCGCCGCGTACGCCATGGACCACCCGGCGCTGTACGCGGCGGCGCAGCGCGCGACGCGGCTGAGCCGGCTGACCGGCCGGCGTGGTCGGGGCCTGCCACCGCCGTTGTCCGGCTGGACCGCCGGCCGTGACCTGCCCGAGGTGCCGGCGCAGACCTTCCGGCAGTGGTGGGCGCAGCGGTGAGTGCCCGGGAGATCATCCTCGCCCGGCTGCGGGCCGCCCTCGACCCCGCGCCGGCCCCGGTAGAGGTGCCACGTGACTACCGGCGCGACGGCGCGGTCGACCTGGATTTGCTGGTGGATCGGCTGATTGACTACCGCGCCCGGGTGCACCGGGTCGCCGAGGCGGCCGTCGCCGACACCATCACCGGCATCCTGCCGACCGGCGCGACCGTCGTCGTACCACCCGCATTGCCACCGGCCTGGTTGCCGGCGACGGTGACCGCCCTGCCCGACGACGACCTCGACACCACCGCGATCGCCGCCGCCGACGGCGTGATCACCGCCGCCGCCGTCGCCATCGCCGACACCGGCACCGTCGTGCTGGACGGCTCACCCGACCAGGGTCGCCGCGTCCTAAGCCTCCTACCCGACCTGCACATCTGCGTGGTCCGCGCTGCCCAGGTCGTCGCCAACGTGCCGCAGGCACTCACCCGGCTCGCCCCGCACCGACCACTGACCTGGATCAGCGGCCCGTCAGCCACCAGCGACATCGAACTCAACCGCGTCGAGGGCGTCCACGGACCCCGCACCCTGCACATCATCCTGCTGCCCTGAGCCCGTCCGGCGTCGGCTGACCACCGGCGACGGCGCCGCCGACCCCAAACGGGGGCGGCGGGGGTATCCGTTAACCACCGGCGATACTGTCCGATGTGGCGGGACGCTGACACCCACCCTGACACGACGCCCGGGCGGCCGGAGGCGGCCAACTAGTTTCCGGTCTTGAGGAGGTGAGCGGTCACCGCGTCGGGGTCGATGAGTTGGTGGAGGTGTCCGCCGGGAACCTCTGCGACGCTCCAGCCCCGGGTGCGTGCCTCTTGCGCCATGCGGTCGTACGGCGGCCGGCGGTCGGGGAACAGCGGCGCGACGGTGTCCTCGTCTCACCAGTTCGTCCATTGCGGCAGTCGGCCTTCCGGCGCGATCGACCGCAGGTAGGTCAGGCGTTCGGGTGACGCGGCAGGCGTGGGCCCGTACCGCGAGGGCAGACTGGCATCGACGAACACGCACCCGACGACCGGACGGTCGGCAGCCGGTACGACATGGCACCAGAAGACCGGCGTTGCTGTGAGCAACCTGCGCCGCACGACCGCAGTGTCAGACCGTCTCGTCGTCGAGAACGCTGCTGACGCCGCGAAGCTGCGCAACGTAAGCCTTACCGACCAGCCTCGGCGGAATGATCCGGGTCAGCATGCGTACCGGTGGGGGAACGGGTTTGTTGGTTCGTTCGCGCACGGCTCGCCGCGAGACCTTGCGCACGCGGCGGGCTCGCAGCATCTCGTAGCGGCGCAGCGTTCGCGGTACGTCGGCGGGGGCGACGCGCAGCGCGCGGCTGAGCAGCCAGGCGTCTTCGAGTGCCTGGTTGGCGCCCTGCGCCTGGGTGGGCGGGAAGGCGTGCGCGGCGTCGCCGAGCAGGGTCGCTGCACCACGACCCCACTGGTCCGGAACCTGATGGGTGACGTGCCGGAACGGCTCCAGGTCCTCTTCGCGGATATTCCCAAGCAGTTGTTCGACGAGCGCGCCGTAACCGGTGAACCGGTTGGCGAGGGCGGCGACGGGCGAGCCCTCCAGCGGCTGGTGGACGTCGAACCACCACATGAGAAGCCCGTCGCCCGAGGGCAGGAGGCCGACCAGACCAGCAGGGCCTACGACACAGACACCCGTGGTGCCGGTGGCCAACTCGGGCAGGACCGACGACAGGCCCTGCCAGGTGGTCCACTCGTTCGCGGTGGCGGGCGTCGGGTCGAGGACCGCGCGGCGCACGGTGGAGCGGTGCCCGTCCGCCCCCACGACGACGTCGGCCTCGTGGCGGTCACCGGTGGCGTCGATCGCGGTCACACCGTCGGGGCGGACCTCGACGTCAACGACCTTTCGGGAGAACTCCACCGACACCCCCTGCGCGAGGTGCTCGATCAGGGCGTACCGCGGTACCGAGGTCACCGGGAAGCCGGTGCGCTGGGCGAGGACCGTCAGGTCGGCGCTGACTATGGTGCGGCCGTCGGCGGTGCCGAACCGCAGCGTGTCGAGCCGGCCGCCGAAGCCGTCGAGTGGCGCGCCGAGCCCGGCCAGCGCCGCCGCGCCGTTGCTGAAGATGGTGACCGCCGCGCCCCCCGTCCGCAGCTGCGGGGCCTGTTCGAAGACGCGTACGCGATGCCCCGAGGTCGCGAGCCCGCGGGCGAGGGCGAGCCCGCCGACGCCGGCCCCGGCGATCAAGATGTGCACAGAACCCTCCCCGTTCACTACGACCGTTGTACTACGGATGCTGTCATATGATGGTCGGGTGCCGCCACCGAACGAACGACGCCGGGCGCAGCTCGCGGACGCCGCCATCGCTCTGCTCGTGGAGTCGGGCATCCACGGCGTCACACACCGGGCCGTCGACCGGCGGGCCGGGCTGCCAGCCGGAACCGCGTCGAACTACTTCCGGAGCCGGGAGGCTCTGCTGGTGGCGACCGCCCGCCGGATCGTCGAGCAGCATCAGGCCGACATGGCCGAGGCGAGCCGACCCGACGCTGCGGCCGTACCGGGCAAGGGAGACAGCGTCGAGCTCGCCATCGACCTGATCTCGGGCTCGCTGATGCTGGCCGCGGGCCCGCACCGCGCGCGGTACCTGGCCGTCTTCGAGCTACGCCTGGAGAGCCTGCGGCAACCGGCGCTCGCTGCGGTGATCGACGAATTGACGGCGGAGATGGCGGCATTCACGGGCGGGTATCACGCCGAGCTCGGACTGCGGATTCCCCCGGCTGCGATCCCGCCGATGCTCGTGATGTACGCAGGCGCGCTCTTCGCGTTGGTCACCGGGCCCGCGGAGGCCGTGACACCGGCGGCCGTACGACCGCTCGCGGCCGCGATTGTGCGAGGCGGAATCGCGGCGGCACAGGCGTAACCGTGCCGCGGAGGCCACCGCCGGGGTGGCCGTAACGCAGTGTCTGCACTACGCCTCGGGCCGCGTCTGTTTCCGCGTCTGGTTGGCGCGGCGCCGTGCGGTCTCCTAGCGGTGCGCTCGGCTTCGTCCGCCCACCGCTCGGCCTGCCGCAGCCGAATCCTGGACCGTCGGTGACTCATGCGCGCCTCTTCTCCGGACGTCGCCCGGGCGGCTCCTGCCCGCGGATGACCGGCCGCCTACCGCGCCGGCGGTACTTGCGCGGCGCCTGCCGCGTCTGCGGCAGCCGGTTACGTCGTCGGCCGCAGCGCGAAGTGCATCCATCTGCGGGACGACCAGCGGTGCGTCCGGCGACATGATCGGGCGGCACCCAGCCATCGAGGAGAAGATGATGACAACCGAAGCTTCCCCGTACGGACGGAGCTCTGGCGCGGCCGGCCCGCTTCTGTCACCGACGTCGCCGCCTGGTCCTGTTGGCCTGGACCGTCGGCGTGATCGCCGTGGGGTTCATCGGCTTCGGCTTCACCACCTCCCTGCTCGGCCCCGACGTCGCGGTCAAGCAGGGCGGGCTCGGCATGGCCGTTGCCGTGCTCATCGACGCCACCATCGTGCGGATGGTGCTCGTCCCCGCGGTGATTGAGCTGTGCGGCAAAGCCAACTGGTGGATGCCCGGACGGCGGGCACCGAAGCCGACCCTGCCCGTGCCGACCAGGCTCGCGGACGAGGCCAGCGTCTGACCCTTTCCAACACCTACAGCGCCGCGCAGCCGTACGCCACATGCGGCGGCACGAACTCTCGCCGCCGCGCGACGACCGGGCGGTGCGACCTGAAGACATCGCACTTGCTGAACGAGCCGCACGAGAAGGAGAAGGCACATGGGTTCATCGAGAGTCTCGATGCCAGTCCGACGGATGCTTACGGTGACCGCAGCCGTCCTGGTCGGAGGCATCACCCTCGCCGTACTGCTCGGAGCGACCGGGCTCGGCGGACCGGCGGCCGCCGACGGACCGGGAGCCGCCATCGACGCCTACGAACTGACCACCGGGCGATTCGTGTCCCTCGTGGGCGCGCTTGCGGCGCTGGCCGGCGTGGTCATCGGCGGACTGGCTCTGAGCCGCCCCAGCAGTCGCATCGGCACCCGCCGCGGGCGGCTCGGAGCCACAATCGCGCTGATGGCAGGGCTGGTCGGCATGGCCCTCGGCGGATATGTGGTGGCCGCCGCCAAGGGTGGTCCCGGCACCGGCTACGGAATAGTCGGTGGCGTCATGGCCCTGGTGATGGGGCTGATCGCCGTGGCCCTCGGCGGACTGGCCCTGGCCCGCTACCGCCGCACCGGCCGGCTGAGCAGCTGACCGGGCGTGCTGAGGAGTCCCCCTGCTCGTATCAGACGGGCAGGGGGACGCCGGCAACAGCGACAACCAGCGTTGTACTCGCCGAGACCAGTTCACCGGACAAGGCCGTAGCCCGCGACCGTCGTCGGGTTCGAGGCGATCCAGCAGAGGATTGCCGTGTCCGGTTGGGCTACCACTGCCGGGTGGTGATCAGCTGGAGCTTGTGAGCAGTTGGTCGGCGGCGCGCTGGATGCTCTGGCTGAAGTAGGCGACGTCGGTGTAGTTGGGGGTCGGCTCCTCGCCGATGTCCCAGTCACAGTCCGAACCGGCGCTCACGATGCCGACCTGCTCCCAGACGCCGTGGGGAAGCCGGTGCAGGGCTGGCCCGCCGGAATCGCCGGGGCAGTGGCTCTTCTGGTCCACCGACTTCGCGCAGATCGTCGACCTCGGGTACTCGGGGTGCTCATCCCACCACGGGTCGTCGAAGCACTGCTCGTCCGGCAGGAACGGCAGCTTCACCTTGTGGAGGAAGCGTTCCTGGGGGCCGCCTGACTTCTTCGTACCCCAGCCGGTCACGGTAAGCGTCCGTAGCTGTCGGGGCTCAGTGGCCAGCCGCAGGATGGGCAGGTCGAGCGGCCGTTCCAGCTTGATCACCGCCCAGTCCGGTCCATCCCACCACTCGGTTCCGCCGATGTGAGCGGTGGATCTGGTCATCGTCCGGCGTGGGTTCTTGAGGTCGACGGTGCCGGAGACGACCGTCAGGCTGTCGGCTGGCTGCTCATCGACGCAATGCTGGGCGGTGAGCACCAGCTGCGGGTGAATAAGGGTCCCGCCGCAACCCACCGGCAGAAGCCGGACCATCCACGGGAACTCACCGGGCGCGGCCCGTTCACCGCCGCTGATTGCCGCGGCCGGAGCCGCCGTTACCAGCACGGCGGCCGATGCCACCACGGCGATCAGGAGTCGTTTCAAGCGCATCTGACACCCTTCGATGGACTACCGGTACGGAGGTAGAACGGCGCCAGCGGGCGTTTTTGTTGCAACCCGAGGGAGATCCGACGGCCGGCACCACCCCTGTACGCCGTGCGGAGCGTCGCGGCGGTGGGTCTGTGGTGTTCGGGGGTTCAGTCGGACGGGGTTGTTTCGGGTACTTGAAGGGCCCGTCCGCACACTGCCACCCAGTTGGCTTCGACGGCGACGTGGTCGACGGTGTTGGCCAGGTATCTGATGGGAGTGTTGGGCTTGAGCGGCAGCAGCGCGTCGAGGATGTCCATGTAGAGCGACTCCCGCAGGATCTCGGCGAGCAGTCCTGGCAGTCTCGTGGGTATGTCGGACAGCGGTGGGCAGCCGGCAGCGACGAGAGCCTCGATCTCGGGCCAGTCGTCGCTGCCGTTACGGACATCGGCCAGTCCGTCGTTGAAGAAGGTGTCGTAGACCGGTTGGAACACCGTGACGAGGTGCTGGATCGGCACGTGCAGGCAGTACGGTGCCACCGACCAGCCTGGAACATCCTGGCCGAACTGCATCGGCCCTCGGCGGACGAGCTCACCGGCTGCGACGGGAGTATCGGCAACAAGGGCGAACACGGCAGCCAGTATGCCTCCCTCGGTGCGGGATGCCCTACCCGCTTATGAGAAGGCCAAAAGTGGCATCGGGCTGTGCCGGATGCTGCTGAACGCATCCTCGTGCAGGTCGAGGAGGATGCGAGGCTCGTGCGCCGCGACGCTGATTACCGGACGGGTCTCCGCAGTCACTGAGCGCCAACGTCGCCGGTCGCGTAGGTAAAGGTGCCGCTGAGTCGGGCCAGCGTCAGCTCAGCCTCAGATTGTGCTGTTCGAGGGCGGCCTCGATGGTGTCCAGTGCTTTGGGTCCCATGCCGTGCAATCTGGCCAGGTCTGCGCGCGGCACACCTGCGAGCTGGCGTAGGGCGGTGTAGCCGGCGGCGTTCAGCGCCCGCGTCGCGGGTGCGCTGATCTTCGGCAAGGTGTCAAGGGACGAATCCATCGCTCGATGCTAGACCGCCGACACCCGATGGAGATCTGTGACGCTCTCCTTGAGTGAAAGATCAGGTGGGGAAGGGCCAGATGGGACAGGATCATCGGGTCGGTTTGTACGCGATGACGAGCTCCCAGGTGCCGGGCAGCACCGCCACGTGGTGGAAGCCGGTCTCCGTGAGCAGGGTGGTGTAGAAGTCCACCTCGCGTAGGCGGCTGACGCTGCTGTCGACGCCGATCAGGAAGTAGCTCCAGAAGAACTGCATGGCGAGCCGGTCGGGGGTGCGGAACTCCTCGCAGATCAGGACCAGCCCGCCGGGCTGCAACGCCGCGTACGCCTGGCGGACCAGGTCGCGGGCGACCGCGTTTGGCCAGTCGTGCAGAACCCGGACGAAGGACAGCGCGTCGTAGCCACGCGGTAGGGGTTCGGCGAAGAAGTCGCCGCCGACGAAGCCGAGCCGATCCGGGTGACCTCGGTCGTCGCGGGTGGCCGCCACCAGTGGTTCCACCGCCGGCAGGTTGTACACGTCGGCCCGCAGGTTCGGCGCGCAGTCGAGGATGTGCGCGGCGAGCGTCCCGTCACCGCCGCCGACGTCGAGCAAGCGGTGCCGGTCCGACCAGAGTCGAGGTGAGTGCCGGCGTACCGTCTCGATCGCCGGTCCCAGCCCGAGGGCCATGCTGCGTTCGAACTCCGCGGTCTGCTCGGCGGTCTTCGGCGGCCAGGCGAAGCCGTCGTCGATGCTGACCTCGCCGCGTAGGCTCTCGGCCAGCCGTCCGTGCAGCTGCCGCCACGGGTAGCGGTCCCGGTCCCGTTCGGTGGCGCCCGGCCCGACGACCGCGTCTACCGCGTCGCGTAGCCCTGGCACGGCTCGGTAGCTGGTCGCGCCGATGTCGTCGCCGGGCTCGTCGCGGATGACGAAGCCGAGGCTCTCGATGCAGTCGAGGAATTTGTACAGCCGCAGCGGGAGCACCCCGAGCTGGGTGGCCAGCGCGTCGAGGCGGACCGGTCCGGCCTCCAGCGTGTCGAGCAGCCCCAGGTCGAGTGCCGTGTGCAGGACGTCCATGGCCTTGGGGCCGTTGACGAGCAGGCTCATCAACGCCCGGGGCGAGAGGGTGACGGTCACCGGTGCAGCTCCTCTTCCAGTGCATCCATGAACAGGTCGATTTCGTCGAGGGTGTTGTAGACGTGCGGGCCGACCCGCAGATAGCCGCGCCAGCTGCAGATCACGTCACGGGCGGCCAGTCGCCGCTTGACGGCCTCGCCGTCGGGGATGTCCAGGCACACCACCCCGCCTCGCCGGGCGATGCTGGTTGGGCTGACCACGACGATGCCGGCGGCGTCGACCCGGTCCAGCAGCCGTTGGGTGAGCGCCAGCGAATGCCGCCGGATGGCGTCGATACCGACACCGAGCAGCAGGTCCAGACCGATCTGGGAGATCAGGGAGGTGGGCGGGTAGGGGGTGCCGCCGGCGAAGCGACGGATACCGGTCGCCCAGCCCGGTGACGGTCGGAAGGTCAGCGCGCGGTCGCCGGCCTGCCAGCCGGTGGCGGCCGGAGTCAGCAGTGGAACCAGGTCCGGCCGGACGTAGAGGAATCCGGTGCCGACACCGCAGAGCCACTTGTGGGAACCGCCGATGACCACGTCGACGCCGAGCGCGGTGACGTCCAACGGCACCACCCCGACGCTCTGGAAGGCGTCCACCACCACCAGCGCGCCGACCCGGTGGGCGCGGGCCACCAGGCGGGACAGGTCCATAGTGGCGCCGGAGGTGAAGCTGGCGTGCGGCACGCACACCAGCTGTGTCCGCTCGTCGATCCGGGCCTCCAGCGCGTCCTGGTCCAGGTGGGGACCGCCGGTGCCGACCACGTCGAGCTGCGCGCCATATCGGGCGTACGCCCGGAAGATGAACGGCACCGTCGGATAGTCGAGATCCGTGATGACGACGCGGTTGCGCGGCGGATGGTAGTCGAAACAGGACGCCACCCGGGCCAGGAAGGTGCTCAGATTCGCATCGGTGATCACGCTGCCCGGCGGCGCGCCGATCAGCGCGGCCACCGAGTCGGCGTACCGGTCGAGGCCGACGTGCCAGTCCTGCCAGACGTCGTCGCGCCAGGTGCGCAGCGTCTCCCAGTAGTCGTGCAGCACCCGCTCACCGCCCCGGGGTACCGCGCCGGTGGAGTTGCTGTTCAGGTAGACGCAGGTGTCCACCAGCGGGAACTCGGCGCGCAGAGCGGCGTGTGTGCCGGCGTCGAGGCATCGGGGGCTGTGCTCGGGCTGGCTCATGCGCAGCGCCTTCCAGTCGGGTCGGCCGCCGGCGGTTCGGTGGTCATGGGGGTGAAGACCGGTGCGGCGCTGTTCGCGGCGAGGTACGGCGTGCCCTCGGTGTAGCCGGTGCCGGTCTGGGCGCCGAGCATCCACACCGCCACGCGGAGATGGGTCCGGCGCCACTGCGTCAGGGCACCGGCGAACGCGGCCATCCGCCGCGCCACCAGGGCGCCGTCGGCGCCGGTGAGCCGGCCCTCAGACACCGCCGAGCGGTACGCCTGGTCAACCGTCGGCTGGCCGACGCGTACCCGGGCCTGTATCTCCGGCACCGACTGGTAGGCCACCGAGTCCAGCCGATCCGCCTGCGGGGTGCGACACAGCGATTCGATGAGCTTGTACGAGCGGGACTGGATCGCGCTGGCACCCTCGGTGTACTGCCGGAAGGTACGGAACGACTCGGGCTGCATGGTGGCCAGGAGGGAGAAGAGTGGAGCCGCGGCGCGCAGCAGGTCGCCTGCGTACCCGAGCCGGTCGGCGGCGGCGCCCGGTGTGTGTCCGGCCAATGCGGCGACCGCCGCGCGAAGTTCGTCGGCGACCCCGGCGAAGAGGCACTCGTAACCCTGGAGTACCCGGATGAACAGGTACTCGTCGTGCGTCACGTGAACCGGCAACATGGTCAGCCGCAGCAGCGGATCCCCGGGGAACGCCAGGTCCCGGGCGATGGCGTGCAGGTTGGCCGCGGTCGTGGTCGGGGCGTCGCTCCCGATCGCCTCGGTCATGCCGAGACGGGCCAGCGCGGGTGCGGCGGCTCGGACACCGAGTCGGCAGCGTTTGACGACCACCGCTGGCCCGGGTCTCTGCAACGGAAGTAGCCCGGTCGTGCGCGCGTCGGCGGCCAACTCGAACGCCAGTGCGTCGGCGACCAGGCGGACGAGGAGCCGATCCCGGCTCTGCCGCCGGGCAGCGGCCTGCGCGCCCGGGGTCGGATCGTTTGTTCCGCAGGGCAGCCGGAGCAGCCGTAGGGCGAGGTAGCTGCGGTAGTCGTAGCGGCCGTCCCACTTGTCGAGTGCGACGTCCAGGAAGGCGGTCAGCTGACGGGCCGCGGCGTCGCCGGCGCCGGAGACCGGTCGGGTCACCGCCTGCCGGGCGCTGTCGAGCAGGGCGAGGAAGCTCTTTTCCGCGAAATGTTTGCCGCTGCGGTGAAACTCCTTCAGCACTGGGGAGTAGGGAAAGCGGCGCGGTTCGGTCGGGCGCGACAACCAGTGAATCAATGGACGCACGTGCCACCCCTCGAAGTTGACGAGACGAACCTCACTGACGGCCGCCGGAAATGCCGGCGATCGCAGCTGCGTATGGTTCAGCCGGGCTATTCGTCAGTGGTGGGGCGCAGTCGCGCCTGCCACAACTCGGGAAAGAATCGGTGTCCGGCGAGTTTTGCCAGCATGTTCGCTGGGCTGCCGGGGTCACCGGCCGGGGGATGGCCGCCAATTCGCAGGGCCACCTGGTAGTGGCGGACCCGCCACACCGACACCCGTTCATCCCATTCCACCATCGCCTCGGCGAGCCGGTGCAGCGGATCCGACGGATCCGCCGGGCACAGGTCGGCCACCTCGACACCGTGGGCGGCAAGCTGCTCGCCGAACGCGCGGCCGAGCTGCCGGCTGGCGCCCTGGACCTGCCGCCAACCGGGTGACTCCGCACCAGAACCGTTGCCGAGGGCGGGCTGCATCGCCTGAAAGTCCACGGGGGACAGATATCGCAGCATCTCCAGTTGGTCGGTGATCAAGCGGACCGCGAGCGTCGCCCGGGCCAGCAGCGCCTCCGCGGCAGGTAGCTGACCGGCAGCCACCTGGGTGGTCGCCTCCGCCAGCTCCGCCGCAGCCAGTTTCAGCCACAACTCGGTCGACTGATGCACCACCTGAAAAAGCAGCTCGTCGCGATGTATGACCTCGTCCGGCGTACGTTGGAGACCGAGCAAAGTATCTGTCCGCATGTAGCGTGCATAGTCCGTAGCGCCGTGACCTGGCAGAACAGGTGAATGGTCGTGCTTCACGGAATAGGCCCTCCGTTTGGCGCTGACGCCGGATCAAAAAATGCGCTGGCGGACATCATTCCAACGACGGACACCGATGCGCTACCCCTTGGTCTCGATGAATCTGGAAACGTGTCGAGGAGCTTGCCGGTTTCCCGCGTGTCTTCCGCATATTTGGGCAGGCCACTGCGGACAGCGTGAGGTCATCGCCGTCGCCCGTCGGCAGCGGGCCCGAGCGGCTTGGCGGGCGGGGACCGACTTGTCCTTTCCGGCCCTTCCGCGTTTCGACGTCGTTGGCTGCCGAAACGGCCGCCCGCCAAGCCTCTCTCGTCCTCGTGTCGGTGTTCAGCCGTCGGTCAGCACGGCGGTGGTCGCCAGCCGTCGCGGTACCCGACCCCGTCCGGTCGTAGCCGGACCTCGTCGTACCACGAGCCGGGTACGGGTTCGGTGCGGATCACCGCCGGCCGCTCCACCACGACGCAGACGTCCAGGCCGGGCCACCACCAGCCGCCGGATCGCGCCAGGTCGGTCCAGGTCCGCAGCTGGTCGCTCGCCTCGGCGGTGTACGCGGCCAGTCCGAGCCGGTGCAGGGCGTCGTAGTAGCCGACCCAGAATGCGTCCTGCTGGCCGTACCAGCAGACCGGCGTCTGTCGGTCGCCACCGGGCAGCCCTGCGCGGACCGGTTGCGTGAAGCCGGGGATCAGGCTGCGGTGCAGGGCGTTGCGGACGCCTCGGTGCAGCATGACGCCGAGTGGCACCTGCCGGTCGAGAGCATCCTTCGGTGGCAGGTCCGGCCAAGGTTCGCGGGTCCTGCCTCGGCGAACGGGAGACAGTTCGGGGTCGGTGTGCTGGACCCCGTCGCCGAGCGCGGCCCTCAGCCGGGACGCCACGGTGGCTATGTCGCTGGCCGGGGGCGGTGGGCCGGCCGGGGCGGGGTCACGGACCCGTTGGAGGAGCTGGCCGAGGGTGGGCAGTTGCCGGATCAGTGGCAGGGCCGCGGCGGGGGAGTCCACCCAGACGAACCGGGGCTGGTGGCGGCCGGCTCGGGCGTAGATCGCCGTGAGGCACCGTTGCGTGGTGGGTCGGTCGGCGGGTTCGGTGGAGAGGGCGTACCCCAGCCACTCCTGCCGGATCACTTCGGCCTGCCGCCACAGATCGCGGGGGGCCGGGGAGAGGGACGCGGCATCGTCGTGCCGCGTGGGCGCGGTCAACGCGCCAGGGCGTGTCCGCCCTTCCGGTTGGAGATCATCGCTAGATGATGGCCGGTCTTGCCACGATGCGCAACTGCTCTGAGTGGCCCCGGGGAGACCTCAGGGTGGGCTCGCGTGGTGACCAGCTCGGCATGCTGGCCGGGCGGTTGTGCGTGGCATGGTGGAGGCATGTGCAGGAACATACGCGTGCTCCACAACTTCGAACCGCCGGTCAGCGACGATGAGATCGAGGCCGCCGCCCTTCAGTACGTGCGCAAGGTCAGCGGCACGACCCGGCCCTCAGCGGCCAACGAGGAGGCGTTCGGCGAGGCGGTCCGCGCTGTCACGGCGGCCACCCGAACCCTGCTGGACAGCCTCGTGACGAAGGCGCCTCCCCGTGACCGCGAAGCGGAGGCGGCCAAGGCCAAGGCGCGCGCGGCCGAAAGGTACGGGCCTCGAACGATCACCTCGGGCTGACCCGACCCGCCGGCCACGCGTTGGTCGGCCCGTTTCTGCTCGAACGGCATTCGCGAAAGGCGACGGTGGCCGCTGGGGCGAAGCCCGACACCCCGGCGGTCAGTCACCTGCTCTCAGCGCGCTGAGCACGGCCGTCACCTCGGGTCGTGACGCAGCCGGTCGCCGGACCGCGGTCGTGATGCGCCGGGTCAGCGGCGGGTTCAGCGGCCGGGTCACCACCCGGTACCGCGGGTCAACCGCCAGCTTGGGCAGCATGGTGATCGAACGACCGCTCTCCACGTGCTGGAGCGCCAGCATGTAGTTGTTGAACCGGCAGATCACCACGGGCTCGAAGCCGGCCTCCCGGCACAGCCGGGTGGACAGCTCGGACATGTACGAGCCGGCGACGTCGAACGTCCAGCGCTGCTGCGCGCACGCCTCCAGGGCGACCGACTCGGCGCTGGTCAGCGAGTGCTCCGGGGGCAGCACGAGCACGATCGGATCGGTGGCGAGCGGCACCAGGTCGATCTCCGGCGAGAGTTCGGCGCCGGTGAAGTCGGCCGTCGTGATGATGAGGTCGACGTCCCCCCGACGCAGCGCCGGCATGCTCTCGTGCGGCTCCAGTTCCAGCAACACCACGCTCACGTCCGGGTGCCGGGCCGCGAGCCGGGCCAGCGCCGGTTCGGCGAGGGCTTGCACGGCACTCTGGAACGCGGCCACGGTGACCGTGCCGGCCGGTTCGTCGGCGAGGCGGCGCAGCTCTGCCTCGGCCTCGTCCATGGCGGCGAGGATCTCCCGAGCCCGGCCGGCGAGCAGTAGTCCGGCTGCGGTGAGCCGCACCCGCCGCCCGGTGCGTTCCAGCAGCGCGGTCCGGGTCTCCCGTTCCAGCGTGGCCAGCTGCTGGGACACCGCCGACGGGCTCAGGTTGCCGCGCTGCGCGACAGCCCGGACGGTGCCGTAGGTTGCCAGGTCGGCGAGCAGGCGCAGCCGCCACGGATTCAGCGTCATGCCCCCCGACTGTACGGCTCTGCTTAACAGCGACAGCGGAAATGTGCGATGGACGTGCCTTAGCGGGGCTGCCTAGCGTCGGCTCATGGCTGATTCGTTCTGGTCCGACGCCGATCGTCACCTGGTCCGCTACATCGGCGCGGGCAGCTTCGTCCGCGAGATCATCGACCGCGCCGAAGGCAGTTTCGTGTTCACTGCCGACGGCCGCCGCCTGCTCGACTTCACGTCCGGGCAGATGAGCGCCATCCTCGGTCACTCCCACCCGGCTGTCGTGGCCACGATCCGGCAACAGGCTGCCACCCTCGACCACCTGTTCAGCGGCATGCTGAGCCGGCCCGTGGTGGAACTGGCCCGCCGCCTCGCCGGCTCCCTGCCCGCGCCGCTCGAGAAGGTTCTGCTGCTCACCACCGGCGCGGAGTCCAACGAGGCGGCGATCCGGATGGCGAAGCTGGTCACCGGCCGGCACGAGATCATCTCGTTCGCCCGGTCGTGGCACGGGATGACGCAGGCGGCGGCGGGCGCCACCTACAGCTCGGGACGCAAGGGGTACGGTCCTGCGGCGCCCGGCAACGTCGCGATCCCCACGCCGAACGCGTACCGGCCCGACTTCACCCTTCCGAGCGGCGAGCTGGACTGGCGGCGTCAGTTGGAGTTCTCGTTCGAGCTGTTCGACGCCCAGTCGGTGGGCAGTCTGGCGGCGTGCATCGTTGAGCCGATCCTCAGCTCCGGTGGCGTGATCGACCTGCCGCCGGGATACCTCGCGGCGCTGCGTGACAAGGTGCACGAGCGCGGCGGGCTGCTGATCCTCGACGAGGCGCAGACCGGTCTGTGCCGCACCGGCGAGTGGTACGCGTTCCAGCGTGACGGCGTCGTGCCGGACATCCTGACCCTGTCCAAGACGCTCGGTGCCGGCCTGCCGTTGGCTGCGGTGGTGACCAGCCCGGAGATCGAGCAGACGGCGCACGAGCGCGGTTTCCTCTTCTTCACCACGCACGTCTCGGACCCGCTGGTGGCCGCGGTCGGCAACACGGTCCTGGACGTGCTGGAGGCCGACCGGCTCGACGAACAGGCGGCGCACCTGGGCGCGTACCTCCGGAAGGGGTTGCGGGAGATCGGCCAGCGACACCCGGTGGTCGGCGACGTGCGCGGCCGCGGGCTGCTGGTCGGGCTCGAACTGGTAAGCGACCGGGAGTCGAAACGACCGGCCGACGCGCTGGGCGCCGCCGTGACCGGGCGGTGCCTGGAGCTGGGACTGCACATGAATGTGGTGCAGTTGCCGGGCATGGGCGGCGTGTTCCGCATCGCGCCGGCGCTCACCTCCACCCATGCCGAGCTGGACCTGGGCCTGGAGATCCTCGACCGGGCGCTCGCCGACGTGGTGCCGCAGTTCACGGCCTAGCAGTCAGAAACCCGGGTGGCCGATGGCGTCGTGCCCGCCCCTGGCGAGGAGGCCACTCCACGACCACCCGTTCAGGCACGTGGTTCGACCAGACCGTTGTCGTACGCGAAGATGACGGCCTGGATGCGGTCTCGCGCCCCGATCTTGGCCAGGATGCGCCCGACATGCTTCTTCACGGTGGATTCGGTGAGGGTGAAGCGTTCGGCGATCTCGGTGTTGGTGGCGCCCTGGCCGATCGCTTCGAGGACCTCTCGCTCTCGCTCGCTGAGCGTGGTGAGTCGAGGGTCCGCACGGATGGTCGACGCCGGTTTCTGGAGGTAGGCGTCCATCAGCTTGCGGGTCAGGCTGGGGGCCACCACCGAGTCTCCGCTCGCGACGGCGCGGATGCCGGCGATCAGCTCCTCGGGGCGGGCGTCCTTGAGGAGGAAGCCGCTCGCGCCGGCCCGCAGTCCCGCATACACGTACTCGTCCAGGTCGAATGTGGTCAGGATCAGCACGTGGGTGCGGGAGCCGGCCGCGGTGATGCGGCGGGTGGCTTCGATGCCGTCCATGCCGGGCATGCGTACGTCCATCAGCACCACGTCGGGCCGGGTCTGCTCGACTTTCCGTACCGCCTCGGCGCCGTTGGTGGCCTCGCCGACCACACTGAAACCGGGTGTGCCGTCGAGCAGCATCTTGAAGCCCATCCGTTGCAACTGCTGGTCGTCAACGATCAGGACGGTGGTCATGCGGGCTCCTTGAGGACTACGTCGACGAGCCAGCCGTGCTCGGTCGGGCCGGCGGTCACCACCCCGCTGTACATGGCGGCGCGTTCCCGCATGCCGAGCAGGCCGTGGCTCGGGGCGGCGGGTCTGCCACGGCCGTTGTCGCGTACCCGTACCCGTACCTCTCCATAGGAGGCAGCGAGAGTGACGTCCGCGGTCGCGCCGCTTCCCGCGTGTTTGAGGGTGTTGGTGAGCGCCTCCTGAACGATGCGGTAGACCGCGAGCTGCACGCCTCGGCCGAGGGTGTGCAACTCGCCCGAGGTCGAGTAGGTGACCGGCAGCCCGGCCGCCCGCACGCTCGGCAACAGCCGGTCGAGATCGTCGATGCCCGGCTGCGGGCTCAGTTGCGGATCGTTGTCTCCTTCGCGCAGCACGCCCAGCACCCGGCGTAGCTCGGACAGCGCCTGCCGGCCGGTGTCACCGATCAACCGGAGCGGTTCGGCGGACTGCTCAGCCCGCGAGGTCGCGAGCGCGGCACCGCCGTCGGCCAGGCCCACGATGACCGAGACGTGATGGCCGACGATGTCGTGCATCTCGCGGGCCACCCGGGCCCGCTCCTCGGCGACGGCGAGGCGGGCCCGCTGATCCCGCTCGACCTCCAGGCGGGCGGCGCGGTCCTCGAGAGCGATGAGGTACGCCCGGCGGATGCGCACCGCGATGCCGGACGCGACCGCGGCAACTGAGGTGCCGATCACCAGGAACAGCGTGATGGTGCGGTTCTCCGTGACCGGATTGATCAGATAGATCTGGGCGACCAGCAGCGCGAGGGTGATCCCCGAGGCCCAGGCCAGCGCCCGCCACGAACCTCGGGAGGCCACGCCGAACAGCATCACGAGCAGGATCACTCCGGCGCCGACGCCGACGTCCAGCAGTCCCTCTGTCAAATCGATGGCCGCGGTGACCAGGAACGCCGGGAACGGGTACCGCCGTCGCCAGTACAGCGGCGGTAGCAGGACCAGGGTCGCGATCGTCGCCGAGAGGGGATTCTCGATGATGTTCGGGATGCTGAAGAGCACGATCGGGACGGCCACCAGGGTGTCCATCACCCACGGGCGGCGCCGGTCGAAGGCTCGTAACCGTGCCTGCCGGTCCACCAGCCATCCCTGGGTGCTCATCACCGGATTCTCCCTCTACCCGCTCATGCGTCGGTCGTCTTCAGCCGGTACGCCGTCGCGGCGAGCGTCACGACCACGTACCCGGCGAAGACCGCGAGGCCGGCCCACGGGGCCAGGGTGCCGTCGGAGTGGGTCAGCGTCATCACGGCGCTGCCGGCGTTGCTGGGCAGGTACGGGGTGATGGCCTCGGAGATCGAGTCCGGCAGCAGAGCGGCCAGACCGGGCACGATCAGCAGCAGGCCGGCCAGGATCGCGATAGCGCCGGCGCTGGAGCGGACGAGCATGCCGAGCGCGACCCCGAGCACCGCGACCAGGCCGAGATAGAGGCCGGCGCCGAGCAGTGCCCGCAGCACGCCGTCGTCGCCGAGGTCCAGAGCACCGATCTCGGCGTTGAGCACGGCCGACCCCGCCACGAAAGCGGCGAAGGTGCCGGCGGTCATCGTGACGAAGGCGGCCGACCCCGCCACGAGGCTCTTCGACCAGAGCACCGGCAACCGGCGCGGCACCGTGGCGAAAGTCGCCCGGATCATGCCGGTGGTGTATTCGCCGGCGCCCAGCAGCGCGCCGAGCACGCCGACGGACAGCGCGGCCAGGGCGCTGCCGGACAGGGCGAGGTCGATCGAGGTCAGGTTGTCGCCCGAGAAGGAAGCCGAGGCGATCATGCCGAAGGCGATCAGGAGGAAGACGGAGATGCCGGTCGTGATCCAGGTGGAGCGCAGCGAGGAGAACTTGGTCCATTCGGCGGCGACGACGCCACCAGGAGTGATCTTCATCGGGAGGCCTCGTATTCGACAGCGTCGCGGGTCAGGTCCATGAACGCCGCTTCGAGGGAGGCGTTCTGCGGGGTCAGTTCGAACAGCGGGATGCCACGGGATGCCGCGGCAAGCCCGATCACGCGGGCGGAGGCGCCGGCGACGAGCAGTTCCTCCGCACCGGTCGAGGTGACCGTGACACCCGGGCCGGCAATCGTCGTGCGCAGCGCGTCAGGGGCGGGAGTGACGACCCGGACACCCTCGGCCGTCACGAGTTCGGCCACGGTGGTGTCGGCCAGCAGCCCGCCCCGGCCCACGATGACCAGATGGTCTGCGATCAGCGAGACCTCGCTCATCAGGTGCGAGGACAACATCACGGTGCGGCCCTCGGCAGCCAGGCCGGTGAGCAGCTTGCGCACCCAGAGGACACCCTCCGGGTCGAGGCCGTTGACCGGTTCGTCGAGCATCACCACGGCCGGGTCACCGAGCAGGGCGGCGGCGATGCCGAGCCGTTGGCCCATGCCGAGGGAGAAGGCGCCGACCCGCTTGTGGGCGACGGCCGAGAGACCGGCCAAGCCGAGAACCTCATCGACGCGCGAGCGCGGAATGCCGTGCGTACGGGCCAGGGCCAGTAGGTGGCTGACCGCCGTCCGGCCGGGGTGCGCGGCCTTGGCTTCGAGCAGCACGCCGATCTCGCGCAGCGGCGCCTTCGACGACGCGTACGGCTTACCGTTGACCAGCACGTCGCCGGCGCTCGGCGCGTCGAGGCCGACCACCATCCGCATGGTCGTCGACTTGCCGGCCCCGTTGGGGCCGAGGAAGCCGGTGACCTGTCCGGGCTTCGCGGTGAACGACAGGCGGTCGACGACCGTCTTCGTGCCGTACCGCTTGGTTACTTCACGTATCTGAATCATGCCCGCAACGCTAGGTGCGCCCAGCGTCAGGTCCGTGGTACCGCAGTCGACACTTTCCGCGCGCCCGTGGTACTCCGGTACCACCGACAGCAGTCTCCTGGGTATGTCGGACAGCGGATGGGCGGCACACCTGCCCTTTGTGCTTGCCGCACCAACGTCGCTGCGTACGTCAATCCGCGATCAGCCGGACGAAGGGCGGCACGGGCGGAATGACGTCCAGATCTGCGCGCAGTGTCACATGCTGATCGGCCCGATCGATCTCGCGGAAGCCGGCGAAGGCATAGGTGATCTGCATCATCCTGTTCCGGCCGGTCTCGACCAGGTCCGCGTGCAGCTCGACGCAGGCATCCCGCGCCTGCCGCATCAGGTGGCTGAGCACGATCCCCCCGACGCCGCGGGACATCACCCGGCACGACATCAGCAACAACCGTAGCCGCCAGACCTTTTTTGACGTCTCGATCAGGACGAGCCCGATCTTGCCGTAGGAGCCGAAGCGGTCGTCGAGGGCGACGACATAGAGACGGTGGTCGTCTGAGGCGCGCGACTTGTCGAGGTCGTCGTAGGAGTACGTCCGACCGGTCGAATTCAGCTGGTTGGTGCGGATTGTCAGTTCCTGGGCCCTTTGCAGGTCGGCCCGGGTGGCGGATTCGATCCGGACGACCAGCCCCAACTGGGAGAGGAACTCGTCGGGGGTGCCGACGAACCGCTTCTCCTCGTCGTCGCGTCGGATCTGGTTGCGGTACATCTGGCGGCGATCCCGCGACTCGTCGGTGCGGAACCGTGGCTGGAATGCCGGTGTCCGCATCGCCTCGACGAGTTCCGCCGGGTCCATGCACAGCACCTGCGGACACGCCATGGCGACCTCCGCCCGCTCGAACTCCTGATCGTCGACGAAGGCGATCGTGTCGAGCCCGATGTTGAGCTTCTCGGCGATCTGCTGAACGGAGTGTGACTTGGCGTTCCACCCGATCTGCGGACAGAGGAACATCTCGGCGAGACCACTTCGCGCTATCTGTGTCCAGGCCGCCTGGTGATCGTTCTTGCTGGCGATGGAGTGCAGAATCCCCAACCGGTCGAGCGCCTCGATCGCCTCGACGACCTCCGGCTTCACCGTCACCGTCGCGTCCTCCAGCAGGACGCCGGTCCAGATCGTCTGGTCGAGGTCCCAGACCACACATTTGATCCGACCGTGCCGCTCCTCCTCGCACGGGTCGTCGCTCACCGAACATCCTTTCGGTACGCGTCGGCCGCGATCGTGATCCGCTGGATCTCGTTGCTGCCTTCGATGATTTCCATGACCTTGGCGTCGCGGTACAAGCGCTCCACCAGATGGCCGGGGGTGCAGCCGACGGCACCGTGGATCTGCACTGCCTCGGCGGCATGTCGGGCGGCAGCGGTCGAGGCGAAGTACTTGGCCACCCAGGTGGCCATCAGGGTGTCCGCGTCGCCCTGGTCCTTCAGCCGCCCGGCGGCCTCGTAGAGCAGTCGCGCGGCCCGGGTGTCGGTGACCATGTCGGAGAGCTTCGCCTGGATGAGCTGCCTGTCGCGCAATGCTGTGCCACCGACCTTGCGGTGCGCGGTGTATTGGGCGCAGGCGTCCAGGCAGGCTTGGAGGATGCCGACCGAGCCGGCGGCCACGCTGTAGCGGCCGAAGTCCAACACACCTGTCATCACCATGCCGTTCACGAAGCCGTCCGGACCGACGAGGGCGTCCGGTCCCACCCGTACCCCTGTCATGGTGAGCCGTGCGAGCATGCTGCCGCGGGTGCCCAGCATGCCGGGGATCGGCGTAACCGTCAGCCCTTCGCTGGCGCGGGGCACCAGGAAAGCGGCGATGCCGGCGCCGGTGCGTGCGAACACCAGGAACAGGTGCGCCCGTTGGCCTCCGGTGATCCACGTTTTGGTCCCGTGCAGGACCCATCCACGTTCGTCCCGGACCGCTCGGCTGGTCAGGTTCACGGCGTCGCTGCCGGCGTCCGGCTCGGACAGGCAGAAGGCCCCCAGCACCGATCCGGCGGCCAGGCGCGGGAGCCACTGCTCCCGTTGCCCGGGCGTGCCGAACCTCAGCAGCGCCCAGGAGACCATTCCGTGCACGGTGAGCAGGCTGCGTACCGATGAGCAGGCGTGTCCGATCTCCTCGTGCACCTGACCCACCGTCAGCATCGAGGCGCCCTGCCCGCCGTACCCGACCGGTAGGAACGGTGCCCACAGTCCGGCCGCGCCGACACGGTCGAGCGTCTCCGACGGGATGCTGCCGGCCTGATCGAACCGGGTGGCCAGCGGTGCGAGGTGGGTCCGGGCGAAGCAGCGGGCCGCAGCCCGATCCGTTGGTACGCGTTCGGTGCTCGCAGCCATCGGTGACATCGCCGGTACCGCCGTCACACCGTCGCGGACTGACGGTCGACCAACGCGCTTATCGCGTCGATGCTGCGGAAGCTGTCGATCCGCATCTCGTCGCTGGGCACGGTGAAGCCGAAAGTCTTCTCCACGAACATCACCAGCTCCAGCGCGAACAACGAGTTGACCAGGCCGAGCGCGAAGATGTCCTCATCGTGGGCGATCTCCACGTGCGGGAACCGCTGCTGGAGGAACGCGGCGACGACGGCGCTGGGGTCGTTGTGGGACATGTGTTCCCCTCCTGTGCTGGTAGCCGGGTAGTCAGGCGGTCGGGCCGTACTCGTAGAAGCCACGACCGGACTTGCGCCCGTGCCGGCCGGCGTTGGCCATGGTGCGCAGCAGCGGGCAGGGCCGGTACTTGCTGTCGCGGTAGTGCTGGTAAAGCACGTCGATGCTGTGCAGGATGGTGTCGACGCCGATCAGGTCGGCAGTCTCCAACGGGCCCATCGGGTGGCCGAAACAGCTCCGAAAGACCTCGTCGACCGCTTCGGCGGTGGCGACGCCCTGGTGGACCAGGAAGGCCGCTTCGTTGACGGTCAACATCAGGACCCGGTTGGAGATGAAGCCGCAGACGTCCTTGACGTCGATGGCCTTCTTGCCCATCGCGTTCAGCAGTTCACGGGTACGCCGAACCGTCTCGGCCGAGGTGTGCTCACCTGCGATGAGCTCTACGGCGGTCTTCATCGGTACCGGGTTCATGAAGTGCACGCCGACCAACTGCTCCGGTCGGCCGGTCACCGCTGCGAACTCGGTGATCGGAATAGCGGACGTGTTGACGACGAACACCGTCGCCGGATCGCAGATCCGGTCCATCTCCAGGTACAAGGCTCGTTTGAGGTCCCACCTCTCGGGGATGTTCTCGATGACGAAATCCACCTCGGCGAGCGCCTTCGGATCCACGCCGGTGCTGATCAACGCCATCGCCGCAGCCGTGTCCACGGCAGGACCGCCGAGCATCCGGCTCATCCGCAGCTGCGCCTCGATCTTCTGCAGAGCCGCGTCGAGAACCTGCTGTTCGGTGTCCACAAGGACCACCCGATGCCCGGTCTGGGCCAGGTTCTGCGTCACGCCGATCCCCATCACGCCGGCTCCGGCAACGCCGACAACGCTCATGGTCGGGTTCCTCTCCTCAGGTCAGATCACACGTCCGTCTCGGGAGCTGGTGTGATGTCCAGGAACGCCGTCGGTCGTCGGCTGGGTCCGGCGCTGCCCGGCTCCGGCTGCTGTCCGAACCGGTCACCGACGGTGAAGTCACCGGGATCGCCGACGACCTCGACCAGTACCATGCTCCAGGCGGCCACGGGACTGGCGCTGATCAGCACGGCCCGCTCACCCTCGCGCAGCCGCCCGGTCCCGATCTCGGTCGCCAGGTTGAGCAGGACGTCGTTCGCGCCGAGATGGCCCAGGTCGCGCAGGTTGTCGTGGCAGGCCGCCGCGATTGTCACGCCGAGCGTCTCCTCAAGGAACCGGAACCCGCCCAGGGACAGGTTGTGGCACACATTCCGGGCCACGTCCCCCGGCGCGAGCCCGTTGCGGTCCAGCAGGCGTCGGTACATCGCGCCCAGCCGGTCACGGCTCTCCAGCGCCAGGGTGAAGGAGTACTCCTGGAGATCGCGGCACTGCTCGGACCAGCGGGCCGACGGGCGGTCCCGGTAGTCCACCCGGAACAGGTCCCAGTAGTGGCCGTTGGTCTCCTGCAGGACGTCGAGAACGCGCAACGGCCCCTCCCTCGAGACGACCGCGGCCATGCCCCCGTCGCCGCTGACCGTCACCGGGTGCCGGTAGCGCCGCGGCGTGGCCGGCGTACTGCCGTGCACGACGAGGACGTCGCTCAGATCCGGATCGGCGGCCAGCAGGCCGCGCGCCACCAGCAGCGCCGGCGTCATCGACACACAGCCCAGCCCGCCGACGGAGAACGTCAGCGCCCGGTCGGCGCCGAGGTGCGCCTGCAGCCGGGTCTCGGCGGAACTCATCAGCGTGGTCGGCGCACGGGACTCGACCGCGACCAGGGCCCCGATCTGATCCGCGCCGAGGCCGGCGGCGACAAGCGCCCTGCTGGCGGCGCCGGCGGCCAGGTGGAGCGCGTCCAGCTCCGGATCGGTGCGAATCCGCTCGATCCCGAGGTCGGCGCAGAGCTGCCGCTCGGCCGGCCCCAGGTACGCCAGTTCCGGCAGCTCGGCCACGGCGACCGACCGTTCCGGCAGGAACGACGCCACCGTGCGTAGGGCGAACGTCCCGGACATGTCGCCGCCTCTCCCCGGTTTCCGCTGACCCTGCCGACTCTGCCGGCCCCGCCCGGCCGCTGGCAGAGAAGGACGGGCAGAGGCGGGGCTGCTGGTCCGGCTCTGGTCCGGGCCCGCCCGTGGGCACCACTCTCGGAACCGATGCCGATGCCGATGCCGATCGCCGGTGAAGGGGGGCCACTGATGTCGGCCCGAGTTGGTACCGCGATGAACATCCCGCCGCCGATCCGGCCGGTGCCGCGCACCGGCGTGCTGCGGCTGTCACCCGGGCAGGAGCGGCTCTGGTTCCTCGACCGGCTGCACAGCGGCGGTACCGGGTATCTCATCCGGTCACACCTGCGCCTGCGCGGCGCATGGGATCCCGCGGTGTTCGAGCGCGCCGTGACCGAGGTCGTCCACCGGCACGAGGTGCTGCGCACCCGGTACGAGGACAACGCCGGCGATCCCGTGCAGGTCATCGATCCACCCGGCCCGGCCGACGTCACGGTCGTGGACCTTTCCGGCGGCCCGGCGGGGGATCCGCATGCCGCGACCCGGGCGGCGGCGATGCTCGACGCGGCGGCGGCCCGGCCGTTCGACCTGCGCCGGGAACACCCGCTGCGAGTCGTCGTGGTACGGCTTGCGCCCACCGAACACCTGGTCGGGCTCACCCTGCACCACATCGCGGTCGACGGTTGGTCGTGCGACATCCTGATGCGCGAACTGGATCAGGCGTACCGCGCGCTCGCGGCCGGCCGGCCCCGGCCGGCGCCACCGCCGGTGCAGTACGCCGACGTCGCGGCCTGGCAGCGGAGCCGTCGGGAGGCCACCGGCACGTCCGGCATCGAGTACTGGCGGGACCGGCTCGCCGGGCTGGACCCGGTCACACTGCCCACCGACCGGCGGCGCGATGCCGGCCGCGACCGGCGCGGCGACGTGTTCACCGTCGACGTGCCGCGGCACGTCGCCCGGCTGGTCGACGGCATCGGCGAGCGGCACGGCACGACCGCGTTCATGACACTGCTGGCCGCGTTCAAGGTGCTGCTGGCGCACCGGACCGGCCGCACCGACATCGCGGTCGGGTTAGCCGACGCCGGGCGGGACGAGCCGGAGACCGAGGACCTGATCGGCTTCTTCATCAACACCCTGGTGCTGCGGACCGACCTGTCCGGCGGGCCGTCCTTCGTCGAGGTGCTGCACCGGGTGCGCGAGACGGTGCTGAGCGCACTGATGCACAACGACGTGCCGTTCGACGACGTCGTGGCCGCGGTCCGACCCGGCCGGGACCCCGCCCGCAACCCGCTGTTCGACATCATGTTCCAGGTCCTCCACACCTCCGGTACGCCCGGCACGCTCGGCGGTGCCGCGGTGGAGCCGCTGCCGGCGACTGCCACCGCCGCCAAGTTCGACCTGGTGTTCACCGTTCACCGCACGGCAGCGGGCGACCTGCAGTGCATGCTGGAGTACGCCGCTGATCTGTTCGACCGGACGACGATGCAGTGGCTCGCCGAGGACTACGTGGCGCTGCTCGAGCGGCTGGCCGGCGCTCCGCAGGTCCGCGCGGTCCAGCCGGCCCCGACGCCCGGCGCGCCGACCACGGCGGCCATCCCTGCGACACAGCCGGCAGCCGCCCCGGTGCCGCCGTCCGGCCCGGTCGAGCAGGCCGTCGCCGGAATCTGGTCGGCTCTGCTCGACGTCGACGACATCGCCGCCGACGACGACTTCTTCGACCTCGGCGGCAACTCGCTGCTGGTGATCCGGGTGCGCGCCGCGCTGCGGCGCACGTTCGCTGTCGATCTGCCCGTGCAGGTCCTGTTCGAGGCCGCCACGGTGGCCGAACTCGCGGCTGCGGTCACCGCCGCGGTCCGCGCCGACGTCGGCCGAATGTCCACCAGCCAGGTGCAGGGCGTACTGCTCCGGGCCGCCCCGAAAGGAACCCGATGACCGAGATGTTGGAGTCGCCCAGCCTGCACGAACAGCTGCTGGAGCGCCGGCTGCACGGCCTGGAGACGTTCACCGAGCCTGGTATCCCTCAGGTGTCACGGGCCGTCGCGCCGCCGCTGTCACCCGCGCAGCGCCGGCTGTGGATTCTCGACCAGCTGCGTCCCGGTGGTGTCGAGTACGTGGTCCAGATCGCGCTGCACATGGTCGACCACCCCGGCAGCCGGCTCGACGTCGCCGCGTTGCAGGCCGCGCTGGACGGGCTGGTGGCGCGGCACGAGGTGCTGCGCACCCGCTACCCGGCCGGTCCCGACGGTGAGCCGGTGCAGCTGATCGACCCACCCGCCCCAGTCCCGTTGCCGGTCCGGGACCTCACCCACCTCGACAGCGAGACCCAGGGCACGCTGCTCGACCAGCTCATGTCGGTCGACCGCGAGCCGGTTGACCTGGCCGCCGGGCCGGTCTTCCGCGCGCTGCTGGTCCGGCGTGAACCGGACCAGAACCTGCTGCTGCTCACCACCCACCACATCGCGATGGATCTCTGGTCGGAGAACCTGCTGGTGGACGAGCTGCGCCGCCGCTACACCGCCGCCCTCGACAATCGCCCCGCCGACCTCGCCCCGCTGTCGGTGCAGTACGCCGACGTCGCGGCCTGGCAGGGACAACGGATCGCCGAGCTGCGCGGCACCCAACTCCCGTACTGGCGTCGGCAGCTCGCCGACGCCACGCCGGTGGACCTGCCGACCGACCGGCCGCGGCCGGCGGTACGCGACGCCGCCGGCGACATCGTGCCGTTCACCGTGCCCACCAGCGTGGCGGCGGCGCTGGGCCGGCTCGCCCGCGCGCACCGCGCCACGCCGTTCATGGTCCTGCTGGCGGCGTACGCGGTCGTCCTCGGACGGTGGAGCGGCCGGACCGACGTCACGGTCGGAACGCCGGTCGCCGGCCGTGGGCACGACGACACGCACAACCTGATCGGACTCTTCCTCGACACCGTCGTGGTGCGGGCCGACCTGGAAGGCGACCCGACGTTCGGTGACCTGGTCGACCGGGTCCGTGGTGCCGCGTTGGGCGCGATGGCCCACCAGGAGCTGCCGTTCGATCAACTCGTCGATGACCTGGCACCGGTCCGCGACCCCGCGCGCACTCCGCTGTTCTCGACGATGCTCGTCTGGCAGGAGGCCGGTCCGGGCGGCTTCCACGCACCCGGCCTGGACGTCGAGCAGGTACCGATCCCGTTCGCCGACGCCAAGGTCGACCTGACCTTGGCGGTGGCCCCCGGCCCGGACGGCACGCTCGCCGGTGCCCTGGTCTACGCGACCAGTCTGTTCGACCGCGACACGATCGAGCGGTTCGCCGCGCAGGTCGGGCAACTGCTGGCAGGTGTCGCCGCGGCGCCGGACACCCCGCTGTCCGCCATCACCATCCTGCCGCCGACCGAACGCGAGTTGCTGCTCGACGGCTGGAACGACACCGCGTCCGACGTGCCGGCCGGCACGGTGCCGGAGCTGTTCCGGGCCCAGGTGGCCGCCACCCCGGACGCGGTGGCCGTACGGACCGAGGACGGCAGCCTGTCCTACGCCGAGCTGGACGTCCGGATCACCGCGCTGGCGCACCGGCTGCGTGCGCTCGGCGTCGGCCCCGAGTCGGTGGTCGGGGTGTGCCTGGAACGCGGCCCGGAGCTGGTGACCGCGCTGCTGGCCGTGCTCACGGCCGGCGGGGCCTACCTGCCGCTGGACACCGAGAGCCCGGCCTCGCGGCTGGAAGACCAGCTCACCGAGGCCGGCGTGCGGATCGTGGTGACCGACCGGACGACCGTCGGCCACACCACGCGGACGCTGGTCCGGCCGGACGCCGTCGATGGCGCCCCCGACGGCCCGCTCGGCGCCGCCCTCCACCCGGACCACCCGGCGTACGTGCTGTACACCTCCGGCTCGACCGGCCGACCCAAGGGCGTGGTGATCACCCATCGGGCGCTGCTGAACCGGCTGACCTGGATGCAGCGCGAGTACCCCCTCGACGGCACGGACCGGGTGCTGCACAAGACGCCGTACGGCTTCGACGTCTCGGTCTGGGAGCTGTTCTGGCCGCTGGTGACCGGCGCGACGCTTGTGGTCGCCCGTTCGGGCGGGCACCGCGACCCGGCGTACCTGGCTCGGGTGATCGCTGAGCACGGCGTGAGCACGCTGCACTTCGTGCCGTCGATGTTGCGGGCCTTCCTCGACGAGCTGCCCGGCCCGCTGCCGTCGGTGCGGCGACTCTTCGCCAGCGGCGAGCCGCTGCCCGCCGAGGTGGCGGCGACCGTGCATACGAAGATCGGCTGCCCGTTGTACAACCTCTACGGTCCCACCGAAGCCACGATCGACGTGACCGCGGCCTGGTGCCGGCCCGGGGAGCCGGTCACGATCGGCCGGCCGGTCGCCAACACCCGCGCCTACGTCGTCGATGCGGACCTGCGCCTGCAGCCGGTCGGCGTGCCCGGCGAGCTGGTGCTGGCCGGCGTCCAGCTCGCCCGTGGCTATCTGCGCCCGGCGGACACGGCCGACCGGTTCGTTCCCGACCCGTTCGGCGCCGGGGGCCGGCTCTACCGCACCGGCGACCTGGTCCGGCACCGCGCCGACGGCACGATCGAATACCTGGGCCGGCTGGACCGGCAGGTGAAGCTGCACGGCAACCGCATCGAGCCAGGCGAGGTCGAGGCGGTACTCACCGCGTACCCGGACGTCGCCGCCGCCGTGGTCACCGTGCACGACGACCGGCTCGTCGCCTACCTCGAAGGCTCGGTCGATCCGAACGTGGTCGCGGCGTACGCCCGGGCCCGGCTGCCGCTGAACCTGGTGCCCACGCGCTGGATCGTCCTCGACGCGCTACCGCTGACCGCCGCCGGCAAGGTCGACGTGCGGGCGCTGCCGGCGCCGCCCGCGCATGTCGGGCCGGCCGAAGCGGAGCCGCTCACCCAGCTTGAGCGGACGCTCGCGGACGCGTTCACCGACGCGCTGGGCATCGACACGATCGGCCGGCACGACGCGTTCTTCACCCTCGGCGGTGACTCGATGCGGGCGATCCGGGCCGTCGGTGCGCTGCGGGCCGCCGGCCTGCCGGTGTCGGTGCACGACCTGTTCAGTCACGCCACGGTGGCCGAGCTGGCCGAACTGGTCGGTACGCGGGAACCGGTCGAGCCTGGCGCCGGCCCGTCGGCAGTGGCGTCGTTCGCGCTGCTGTCCGACGCCGACCGCGCGCTGCTGCCGCCGGGCGTGGTGGACGCGTACCCGATGGGCGAGATCCAGGCCGGGATGGTGTACGAGATGCTGGCCGCACAGCGGCCCGTCTACGTCAACGTCAGCTGCTACCGCATCGCCGACGAGCTGCCGTTCGACCTGGCCGACCTGCGCGCAGCCGCGGCGTTGCTGGTGCAGCGGCACGAGATCCTGCGCACCTCGTTCGCGCTCACCGGCTACACCCGGGCGCTGCAACTGGTGCACGAGACCGCTGAGGTTCCGGTGGAGCTGGACGACCTGCGCGACCTGCCCCCGGCCGCGCAGCGCCAGGTCCTGGACGAGTTCCTGATCGCCCAGCGCGACGTGCCGTTGGACCTGGCCATGCCGCCGCTGCTGCGCTACACGGTGCACCGCACGGGAGAACGCGAGTGGTGGCTCACCCACGTCGAGTGCCACGCCATCCTGGACGGGTGGAGCCAGACGTCGGTGGTCGGTGAGCTGATCCAGACCTACCGGACGCTGCGCCGGGGCGACACCCCGCAGCCGGCGTCGCCGCCCGCCGTCCGGTTCGCCGACTTCATCGCCGCCGAGCAGGAGTCGCTGGCATCGGCCGCCGATCGGGACTTCTGGACCGCCACCATCACGGCCACGGACAAGCTGGAGATCCCGGCCGGGTGGGGCGATCCGGAGGCCGGCGCGGACCGGACCGACGACGCGCCGGACTCGATCGACGTCGGGTACGCCGACCTGGAACCGGCGCTGCGCCGGCTGGCGGCCGACGCGGGTGTGTCGCTGAAGAGCGTGCTGCACGCCGCCCACCTCACGGCCTGGGGCGTGGTAACCGGGCGGCAGCGCTTCTCCGCCGGGCTGGTCGTCAACGGCCGGCCGGAGCTGCCACGCGGTGACGAGGTGATCGGCATGTACCTGAACACGGTGCCGTTCCCCGCCGATCTGACCGCCGCGAGCTGGCCGGACCTGGTACGGGCGGTCTTCGCGCAGGAGGCTCGGCTGTGGCCACACCGGCGCTACCCGATGGCGGCGATGCGACGCGACGGCCGGCACCTCTCGGCACTCGTCGACGTCAGCTTCACGTACCTGGACTTCCATATGATCGACTGGAGCTCCGGCATCGGTTTCGAGTCCGACTTCAGCCCGAGTGAGCTGCCGTTCTCCGCGGTGTCGTTCCCCGGCCGCCTGTGCCTGGTGGGCCGACCGAGCCGGATCCGACGGCCGTACCTGGAACTGGTCGCCCGCACCTACCGCCAGGTGCTCGCCGCGATGGCCGCCGGCCCGGACCGCGACCCGGCTGCCCTCCCGGACGCGGCACCGGCCACGGGGCCGCGCACCGTGACGCTGGCACGTGTCGACCGCGACCGGGTCCTCGTCGCGCCGAACCGCTCCGACCGAACCTGGCCCTCCGACGAACCGGTACACCGGCTGATCGCGCGGCAGGCCCGGTCCACACCCACCGCGGTCGCGCTGCGGCAGGGCGCCGTCAAGGTCTACTACGCCGAGCTGGACCTGCGCGCCAACCGGCTGGCACACCGACTGCGCGCGCTCGGCGTCGGCCCGAACACCGTCGTCGGCGTCTGCCTGCCGCGCACACCCGACCTCGCCGTCAGCATCCTGGCCGTCCTCAAGGCGGGCGGCGCGTTCCTACCGCTGGACCCGCAGTACCCGGTCGAGCGGCTGCGGTTCATGCTCGACAACGCGGCGGCCGCGGTGGTTCTCACCGCCGGCCCGCCACCGGCCGGCCTCACCGGGGTCGGTTCCGCGCAGGTGCCGACCGTCGACGTGACTCACGAGTCCGCCCTGCTGGACCTGCCGGTCACCGCGCCGCAGGAGACCGTGTCACCGGACGATCTGGCGTACGTCACCTACACGTCCGGCTCGACCGGGCGCCCCAAGGGCGTCGCCGTGCCGCACCGGGCCGCCCGCAACCTCCGGTACGCCCAGCAGGAGATCTTCGACGTCCGGCCGGGCGACCGGATGTTGCAGTTCTTCTCGGCGAGCTTCGACGCATCGGTGTCCGAGTTGCTCGCCGCGCTCACCGCCGGCGCCGAGCTGGTCCTGCCCGGGGTCGGCCGCGACCCGGGCGACCTGCGCGGCGAGGCAGCCACCCTCACCCACATCCTCCTGCCGCCGTCGATGCTGAGTCGGTTGGACCCGGCGGACTTCCCGAAGCTGCGGATCACCCTCGTCGGGGGCGAGGCGTGCCCCGCGGCGCAGGCCGACCGGTGGGCGCGGCACGCCGCGTTCGTCAACGTCTACGGCCCAACGGAAACGTGCGTATATGCCACGTATGCGCCGGTCCTCGCCGGCACGCCGGACCAGGTACCGCCGATCGGCACCCCGCTGGCGAACGTGCGTTGCTACGTCCTGGACGCCGAGCTGCGACCACTGCCCGCCGGGGTGCGCGGCGAGTTGTACGTCGCCGGCGCGGGGCTGGCCCGCGGTTACCTCGGCCGACCCGGCCTGACCGCGGACCGGTTCGTTCCGGACCCGAACGGAGCGCCCGGCAGCCGGATGTACCGCACCGGCGACGTGGTGTCCCGCGCGGACGACGGCGCCCTGTACTTCCACGGCCGCGGCGACCAGCAGGTCAGCGTCCGCGGCTTCCGGATCGAACTCGGCGAGGTGGAGCACGCGTTGCAGGTGCATCCGGCCATCGCGGCCGCGGCGGTCGCGGTCGCCGCGGCGGGCACCGAGGACGCGACGCTTGTGGCGTTCGTCCGGCTCACCGACGGCGCCGGCGGCGCTGCCCCCTCGGCTGCCGAACTGCGCGATCACGTCCGCCGCCAGCTGCCGGCACACCTGGTGCCGACCCGCTGCCACATCGTCGCCCAGTTCCCGGTAACCGCCTCCGGCAAGGTCGATCGCGCTGCGCTGGTGGCGGCCGAGCCGGAACCGGTCGCCGCGCAACTGGAGCGGGTGGCGCCGCGGACGCCGCTGGAGCGGGCGATCGCCGGTGCCTGGGAGCAGGCGCTGCGGCTGGACCGGGTCGGCGTCGACGACGACTTCTTCGACCTCGGCGGCCACTCGATGGCGATGATGCGAATCATCTCGCTGCTGCGGGAATCGCACGGCGTGGAGCTGACGTTCCGCGCCTTCCTGGAGCACCAGACCGTCGCGCGGCTGGCTGCCGCGATCGTTGCCGGCGCGGTCGGCATCCCGGAGCAGCCGGCCGAGGCCGGTAGCCGCAACTGCGCGATGCTGTGGCTGCGTCGCGGCACCGGCGCTCCGCTGTTCTGCATCCACCCGGGCGGCGGCAGCGCCCACTGGTTCCAGCGTTTCCTGCCCTATCTGGACCCCGAACTTCCGCTGGCCGCATTCGAGTGGCCGAAACCGCACGGTGACAACGCGCCGATCCCCACCGCCGACGAGATGGCCCGCCGGCACTTCGACGAGCTACGGGCCGTCCAACCGCACGGGCCGTACCGGATCTTCAGCTGGTGCGGCGGCAGCACCATCGCGGCGGCGCTCGCCACCATGCTGCTCGACGCCGGCGAGGAGGTGATCTTCATGCTTCTCGACCCGGTGCTGGACGCAAAGACCAGGCCGAAGTTCTACGAGCAGATGGGCTTTGTGCGCCGGCTGGAGAAGCTGGTCCTGGAGATCGACCGGGGTGGGCCGCAGATGGACACACCCGAACGCCGCGCCGAGATCATGGACCTGTACGGACGGGTCGCCAACGACATCGACGACAGCGAGGGTATGGCGCTGCCCGAGCGCGGCGTCGGCACCGCCTGGCCGCGGATGGTCCGCGTCTGGCGGGAATCGCTTGAGGCCCTGATCGAGTACCCGAACCCGACCTACGCCGGCAAGCTGCACCTCATCGTCAGCGACGCGCTCGCCAACAGCCGGCACGTGGTGACCTCCGGCCAGGCCTTCACCGACTACTACGCTCGGTGGGAGGAGCTGATCGACGGTGGCATCGAACTGCACCGGGTACCCGGAGACCACATCGGGATCATGAAACCGCCCCTGCTCAAGCACCTGACCGATGTGATCAGCGCGGTGCTGGGTGGCTCCCGATGACCACGACGACGACCGGCACGGCCGCACTCGGGCCCACCGCGCAGCAGCGGGCGTGGAACGCCACCACCCGCGGGTTCACCGCGGACGGCCCCGTGCACCGGCGGTTCGAGGCGCAGGCCCGGCTCCGACCGGACGCGGTGGCGGTGCGCTGGGCCGGCGGCACGTTGACCTTCGCCGAACTGGACCGGCGTGCCAACCGGCTGGCGTGGGCACTGCGCGACCGCGGGGTCGGACCGCAGACACCGGTCGGGATCCGGGTGCCGCGCGGCCCGCAGCTGGCGGTCGCCGTGTACGGCGTGCTGAAGGCGGGCGGCTACTACCTGCCGGTGGAGCCGACGCTCCCGGCCGAGCGGGCACATACCCTCCTGGCCGAGGCCGGTGCGCGGGTACTTGTCGTCGCGGCCGGCGGGGACAGTTGGTCCGTACCGGCCGGGGTAGCTGCGGTGTCCGCCGACCACCCTGTCCCGGACCGCCGTGAACTGTGCGGCCCCGAACCCGGCACCGACGCCGACTCCACCGCCTATGTGGTCTTCACCTCCGGCACCACCGGCCGACCCAACGGCGTCGAGGTGGCGCACCGGTCGCTGCACAACCTCTTCGCCTGGTGTCAGCGCACACACGGTTTCGGCCCGCACGACCTCGGCCTGTCGGTCGCCTCGTTCAGCTTCGACCTGTCCGTCTTCGACCTGCTCGGCCTGCCCGGGTACGGGGCCGGCGTGTACATCGCCGACGATGCGCAGCGACGCGACCCGGAACTGCTGATCGACGTCCTGCTACGCGAGCCGGTGACGTTCTGGAACTCCGCGCCGACGACGCTGGCCCACCTCGCGCCGTTGCTCGACGGACACCGCGACGACGCCGGGACGGGCGACCTTCGCCTGGTCTACCTCGCCGGCGACTTCCCACCGCTGACCCTGCCGGACGACGTGCGGTCGGTCTTCACCCGTGCGACGATCGTCAACCTTGGCGGCACGACCGAGACGACCGTATGGGCGAACTGGTACGAGGTCGGGGCGGTCGACCCGGCCTGGCGGAGCGTTCCGTACGGCCGGCCGATCGACAACGCCCAGTACTGGGTGGTCGACGAGAACCTGCGGCCGTGCCCGGTCGGCGTCCCGGGCGACCTGCTCATCGGCGGCGATGTCCTCGCGATCGGCTACCACGGCCAGCCGGAACTGACCGGGCAGCGGTTCATCCCGGACACGCTGGGACCCGACCCCGGGGGTCGGCTGTACCGCACCGGCGACCGGGCGAGCTTCGGCCCCGACGGTGTGCTGACCATCCTCGGCCGGGTCGACGGGCAGGTGAAGATCCGCGGCGCGCGGGTCGAGCTCGGGGAGGTCGAGCACCGCCTCCGCGGCCACGCTGACGTCCGGGACGTGGTGGTACTGGCCCGGCCGAACCGGGACGGCGACCGGGTGCTGGTGGCCTACGTCCGGCCGGCACCCGGCTGCCGTCCGACCGTACGGGAGCTGCGTCGGCATGTGGCGGCGGGACTGCCGGACTACATGGTTCCGGCGGCGGTCGTGTTCGTGGACGGCTTCCCAGCCACCGCCAACGGCAAGCTCGACCGCGCCGCGCTGCCCTGGCCGGCGCAGACCGGCAGCACGCACACGCTCGGTGCGCCGGGGTGAGCCGCGCAGCGGACATACGGCGGTCACGCGGCGCTGAGCGGTCTGTTGCTGGCCGGAACCGGTGCCGGCCTGCTCGCCGGATCGTCCCTGGCCGTACTGGCGTCCCGGCGGCTCGGGCCAGCTGCGATGAGCGCCGTCGCTGGGCCACTGGGACTGCTCGCCGCCGGCGTGGTCATCGACCGGGTGGGGCTCGTTCCGACCCTCCTCGGGGTCGCCACCGTCATCACCGTCGCGTCGGCGAACATCGTCATGGCGCTACCTCTGCTCCGGCCCGCACCCACGGTCGAGGCCACCGGCCTGCCGGCACGCATGTCGGCGCGACCCGGGCGCGGTGAGCAGATCCTCGATCCACCGGTACGGGCGGTCCGGTCCCCGCGGCCATCGGCCGCGGGGACCGTTCATCACCTGAACCTCGTAAGCGTCACGGGACCGGCCACCTCA
>NZ_BOPD01000027.1:0-117514 GCF_016863575.1 Micromonospora sediminimaris | reverse complement strand
TGATCGGGCGGGCCCGGCAGCACGCCGAGCCCGCCCGGCCACGTCAGAGCGAGAGCGGACTGCTCAGTCCGGTCGCTCCGCCGTGCTCGTCCCCGCGGGCTGCCGGGTCGGGTGGTTCTGCCGTCGTCGTTGGCGCCACCAGCCGATCGCCGCGCCGGCCGGGAGGGCGGCCAGGATCACCGTGAGAGTCGTGGCCCCGGTGCGGTCGAGTTCAGTGGCCAACCAGCGTTGCGCCGCGCCGGCAGCGGCGATGATCGGGTCGTCGGTCGTGACATCGCGCAGAATCCGGATCTCGAACCAGCCGTACCAGGCCACGTAGGCACCGGCGACCACGAGCAGCGCGCCACCAAGGCGGGACAGCAGTGGTGCGGCGCGGCGGATCCGACGGAGCAGGCCGTCGCGGGCGAGGGCCACAGCGAGAGCGGCCACCGCGACGGTCAGGCCCATGCCGGCCGCGTACGCACAGAACAGCCCGACCCCGGCGACGATCGAGCCGGCGCGGAAGCTGCTCACGACGATGGCCAGGAACGGGCCGATCGTGCATGACAGCGATGCCGCCGCGTAGACGGCGCCGAACACCACCATGGACGGCAGTGACCGGCGCACGGTTGGGGCGCGCCAGACCGCCAGCCGCAGTCCCGGCAGTTGCCGGCCGGCCAGCAGCCAACCACCCGATGCGAGCAGCAGCACACCCAGAACGACGGTCACCCAGGGAAGGTGCCTCTGCACCGAGCCGGCTACGGGAGAGAGGACGAGACCGAACAGGCCGAAGACGGCGACGAAACCGACGGTCATCGCGGCGGTGGCGGCCAGGGCCCGGGCGACGGCTGCCCCACGGTCGGTCTCCGCTTCGCCCGCGACCAGCAGCGACAGGTACGCCGGCAGCAGCGCGAACCCGCACGGATTGACCGCGGCGAGCATCCCGGCGGCGACCGCCAAGCCCAGCGGTGCGTCCAGCATCTCAACCCACCAGCAGCGGATCGAGCAGTTCGGGCAGCTTGCCGACATCGACACGGCCGCGGGACACGATCGTTCCTTGGCTGTCAAGGACCACGAAGGTGCTCTGCTCGGTCATCTTGAACCGCTTCCAGACCATGCCCTGTTCGTCGGCCAGTTGCGGAAAGCCGGAGATCTTGGCCATCCGCACGAAGTCGTGCATCGCCGGGACCTTGTCCAGGCCAGCCACCCCGACCACGGCAACTCTGCCCTGGTACCTGGTCGCGAGATCGGTGACCGGCTTGGCCTGCCCCAGGCAGGTGGGGCACCACGGGGCCCAGAACCACAGCAGCGCCGGCTTGCCGGCCAGGCTGCGGCCGTCGAAGTTGCCGCCGTCGAGCGTCGGGACGGTGAAGTCGTAGCTGTCGGTTCCCACGTCTGTGGACCCGTCGGACGAGCTTCGCGACGAGGCCGCCTGATCACCGCTGTCGTTCGCGCAGCCGGCCAGCGTCAGCACGCCGACCATCATCAAGGCGAGGAGTGCTTGCCGTGCCTTCATCGGTACTCCTTCGTCGCTAGGTCGGACGGCGCTGGGACCTCCGTCCGCCGGACACGGGTAGTGGCGGCGGTGCACCATGCCGCTTGGGACGACGGGTGCCGGTGGGGTCGCCCGGGGTTCGGCGTAGTTGAGCCAGTATCGCGCGGCGGGCAACACGACGAATGGATGACGGTTGCCGCCCAGCACCCCACGGCCGCTGCGCCCGGACGACATCGTCATCCAGATGGCCGATGAGCGCACCGACACGCTGGAGGCGTTCATCGGCGCGTTGCGGTCGGCCGAACCCGGCCAGCCCGTGTCAGTGACCTACCTGCGCGACGGCGACACCCGGCAGAGCAATGTCGTACCGACCGCCGCCACCCGCTGACGTCACAGTGCCCGTCGGTCACCGCAAGCGCGGGATCGCGGGCATTCCCAGAGTGTGAGGGCGTGTCTGCGCGCGACCGACTCCTTTGCACGGGTCTCGGACCACGGCCGCGCTACGACCCGAGGCGCCCCGGCGTCCGTGAGATCACCAGGACGCTTTGCGGACCCCGGGCAGCTCGCCACGCAGGGCCAGTTCGCGGAACCTGACCCGGGACAGTCCGAACCGGGTCAACACGCCACGTGGGCGGCCGTCGATCTGATCGCGTACGCGCAGTCGCACCGGGCTGGAGTCGCGCGGCAGCCGGTCGAGCCGGCGGACCGCCTCGGCGCGTACGTCCGGGTCGGTGTCCGGGTGGGCGACCGCCCGCTTGAGCTCCGCCCGCGCCTCGGCGTGCCGAGCGACCAGTTCCTCGCGCCGGGCCTGGCGGTTGACCAGGCTCTTGCGGGCCATCAGCGGGCCTCGCGGAACTCGACGTGCCGGCGCACGATCGGGTCGTACTTGCGCAGGGTCAGACGGTCGGGGTCGTTGCGGCGGTTCTTGCGGGTGACGTACGTATAGCCGGTACCGGCGGTGCTGCGCAGCCGCACGATCGGCCGGACATCTGTCTGGCGGGCCATCAGAGCTTCACTCCCCGGCTACGCAGCTCGGCGACGACCTTCTCGATGCCCTTACGGTCCACGGTCTTCAACGCCTTCGCCGTCAGGGTGAGGCTGACCCACCGCCGCTGCGACGGCAGCCAGTAACGGTGGTTCTGCAGGTTCGGGTTCCACCGGCGGCGAGTGCGCCGGTGGGAGTGGGACACGGCGTTGCCGAAGCTCGGCTCCGCGCCGGTGACGTCGCAACGTCTGGACACAGTGATCGCTCCTAGGTCAGGTGCCACGATAACGACAACGGTTTTCAGTATCGCATCAGCCGATCAGCCGGCTCCGTGCCGGGGTCGACCAGACACCACAGCAGGTCGCACTCCCGTCAGGTCAACCCGACCTCGACACCGCCCTGTTCACTTCCGGAGTTAGCATGTGTATAGAATGACAATCGTTTTCAGTTAAGTCGAGAGGAATCCCATGTCGTCGTCACCACAGGCCCCGACCCGTGCGGTGACATCGGACGCCGACACCCGTCCGTCGCTGACCGTGTTGTCCGGGTTCTGGCCAGCGGCGACCTTCGCCGTCGCCCGTACGCTGCTCGCCGCCGACACCTCGCTGCTGCTGGTACGGCACGACCTCACCGGCATCCGCGACGGCGTCGTCCGCAGGGTGGTCCGCACCGGCGGCGGCATCATCGAGGACGAGCAGGTCGCCCTGCGACACGGCTGTGTCTCGTGCACACTCCGCGAGGACGTGCTACCAACCCTCGTCCGGCTCAGCCGCAGCCACCCCGGCCGGGACCAGGTGCTGATGCTGCCCGAGGTGGTCGAACCCGAGGCTGTCGCCGCCGCCTGCGCCCACTGCCTCGTCGACGGGGTACCGATCACCAACCTGCTGCGCGTCGACTCCTACGTCACCGTCCTCGACGCCGAGCACCTGCTCGACGGCCTGGCCAGCACCGACGACCTCGCCACGCTCGGCATTCAGGCCGCCGACGACGACCACCGCGCGCTCGCCGACGTCATCGTCCGGCAGATCGAGTACGCCGACACCCTCGTCCTCTGGGGACAGTCCCGCGAGGGGGCGTTCGACACCAGCCGGCTGGCGGTTCTCCTGCACCGGATGGCGCCCTGGGCGACCCACATCCGCGTCGACGGCGACCTCGTCGACGCCGACACGCTGACCCGACAACTGCGCCACACCCACCGACACCGGCCGGAGACTCCCGGGGTCCTCGCCCGTGGTCTGCAGGGCTACACCCTCGGCGCGCACGAGCCGGAATCCGACTGCGGAGTCGTCTCCGCCGTCTTCCGGGCCCGTCGCCCATTCCACCCCCAGCGCCTGCACGACGTCCTCGAAGACGTCAACGCCGAGATGATCCGGTCTCGGGGCCACCTCTGGCTGGCCAGCCAACCCGACACGGTCATCGCCTGGGATTTCGCCGGCGGCGGCCTGGCCATGGGCTCCCTCGGGCACTGGCTGGTCAGCCTGCCCGATGACCACTGGGAACACGTCGAGGTCCAGCGCCGCCTCGCCGCCGCCCTCGACTGGGACCCCTACTACGGCGACCGCCACCAGCACCTGGTCTTCATCGGCCTCGACACCGACCCCGCCGAGCTGCACCGCACCCTCTCCGGCTGCCTGCTCACCGACGCCGAACTCGCCGACGGCGAACAGACCTGGCGCACCTACCCCGACCCGTTCACCGGCTGCTTCCCCCTCGGAACGGCGGAACTGACCGACACCGAAGGAGCACGACCCGCATGAAGCCCGGCATCCACCCCGAATACCGGCCCGTCGTCTACCGCGACAAGGACGCCGACTTCGCCTTCCTCACCCGCTCCACCGCCACCAGCGACCAGACCATCGAATGGACCGACGGCAACACCTACCCCGTCATCGACGTCCAGATCTCCTCGGCCAGCCATCCCTTCTGGACCGGCAGGCAGCGCCTGCTCGACACCGCCGGCCGAGTCGAGAAGTTCCGCAACAAGTACGCCCGCCACAGCCCCAAGGGCAGATGAGCACGGTTGCTGCCGGTGGGAGCGGCAGGACCCGAGTCGCGGCAGCGACCTGCAGACCGGCGGTGGTGGCGCAAGGCCGAGTGACAAAGCTGGTCACCCATTGCGAGACTGCCTTCACAAATTGCACACTGAGGCTGCATTAAGTCCTGGAAGTTGCGCGCTCGGCAACTTCGAGGCCAGCCACAGGAAGGGGTCCGCGATGGGGGCACCGAAGGCAGGAGCCGCCGGCAGACCCATGTCTGTGCCGGCCTGGAAGGCGCTGCCCAGCTTCCTCCGTGACGCACATCAGTCCCTGGTGGACGCCGGTGAGGCCGCCGGCGGTGAGGTCGTACGTCTCGGGCTCGGCGTCTCCAGTCCGTACCTCGTGACCCATCCCGACCATGTACGGCAGGTGTTGCAGGACCGGGCTGCCAACTATCCCCGAGGTGATGACACCGCGCTCTGGCGCTCGGTCCGCAAACTGGTCGGCGACGGCATCCTCGCCGAGGGCGACACCTGGCTGGCATCACGTAGGACACTGGCCCCACTTTTCCGGCGCGGCCGCATCGACGCGCTTGTCGACACGATGGCTGAGGCCATCGACGAGACGACCGATGGGCTGGACACGGCGGCGGCAGCGGGCAGCGTCGTCGACATCGGCGCAGAGTTGTCCCGCCTCGTCTGCGCCGCCATCATGCGGGTCTTCTTCGACTCCAGGGTCTCGGTCGACGACGCGCTGCGCATCATGGCGGCGCAGGAGGACATCGTCACCTCCATGGCACCACGTCTGCTGGCCCCCTTCGCACCGTGGTGGATTCCGATGCCGGGCGACCGTCGCTTCCGCCGATCCGTGCAGACCATCGACGGAATCCTGCTGCCGGTCCTCCGCGCTGCGGTGCGTCAACCCGGCGACGGCGACGACGTGTTGTCGACGCTGGCACGTGCTCAACGTGACGGCCAGCCGTTGTCCGAACGGCAGATGCGCGACGACCTGGTGTCGATGGTGGCGGTCACCACGGAGACGAGCTACGTCGTGTTGACATGGCTCTGGCCGGTCCTCGCCAACCACGCCGACGTCGCCGACCGGCTCTACGCAGAGGTCGATCAGGTTGTCGGTGCTGGGCCGGTGCGGGCGGAGCACCTGCCTCAGCTCACCTACACCCAGATGGTGCTCAGCGAACTCCTTCGGTTGTACCCGGCGGGTTGGATCGTCCCCCGGCGCGCATTGGCTGCCGACGTGCTGGGCGGAGTGCGGATTGAGCAGGGCGCGACCGTCATCCTCTCCCCGTACGCCACCCAGCGGATGAAGACCTACTGGGGTTCCACCGCCGAATCCTTCGATCCGGAGCGCTTCGCACCCGGCCGCGCCGACGCGGACACACCTCACCGCCATGCCTACTACCCGTTCGGGCTCGGCATGCACAGATGCCTCGGGGAACACCTGTTCAACGTGGAGGCCCTGTTGATCGTGGCGACCTTGATCAGTAGGTTCCGCTTCACACTGACTGATCCCACAGTGCCCGCACCACGGGTCGCCGCCTCACTGCGCCCCCGACGGCGAGTCGAGCTGACCCTGTCGCGTCGCGAGCACTCCGTCGCCAGCAGGAGCCACTGATGCCCTCGGACACCCTGGCCGCCACGCTTGAGCAGAGCGCCGAACAGGGACGGATCTGTTCCGTGGCCGTGCGAGGGCAACGCGACCTGCAGGACCGGGTCGCCATGTATCCCGCTCTCTTTCCCGATCCTCCCGTCGATGCCGCCATGCTGAGCGCGCTGGCACTGTCCACCGCTTTCATCGCCCCGTGGTGCACCGCCGCCGAACTGCGTACCGCGAACCGCGCATCGCTGTGGGTGACGGCAGAGGATTGGCGGATCGACTCGGAGATCGGCTCCCTGGAAGAAGCCACTGCCACCGCCACCGCCTGTATCGCCGTAGCGGCGGGTTCCGCGCCGGCCGACGGCGACCAACTCACGCAGTTCCTGGCGGACATCCGCGAGGATCTGGCAGCTACGCCGCTGTTCTCACGCCTGGGTCACCTGTGGCAGGACGAGTTGCGTCGCATGCTCGACGCCGAGCTACGGGAGTGGCAGTGGAGAACAGACCGAAACAACAAGATGGCCGAGCTGCCGTCTGCCGGTGACTACCTGGCCAACGCCGCCGGCTACGGCGCCACCTGGGTCAACATCTCCCATTGGATCGCCACGAGCGCGGTAGAAACCGAGGAGCACTTGACGGCGCTGGTCACCGCCAGCTACGAGGTGGAGAAGGTTCTCCGGCTGGTCAACGACCTGGCCAGCTACAACCGGGACGTCAAGGCCGGCGATCTGAACATCCTGATGTTGGGCGTCGGCGAACACGAGGTGCGCCAGCAGGCGATCGACCTGGCCGACCGGTGCCACAAACTGCTCGACCCGCTGGCCGAGGTCAGCCCGCAGCAGGTGACCTACCTGCGGCGTGTGCTCGGCTTCACGGCCGGCTTCTACCACGGGACCGACTTCTGGGCATCCCGGTGACAACCATCAGCGGGCGGAGACCGACCAGCAAGACCGCCGCCGTACGCGGGCAGGTCCGCGACCTCGTCGCGGAGATGATGCGCGATCCAGCTGGCCGCACATCCCCGTCACCGTACGAGACCGCCCGGCTGGTGAGCCTCGCCCCGTGGCTGATCGGACACAGCGACCGGGTGCGCTACCTGCTCGACACCCAGCGGGCCGACGGCGGCTGGGGGCCCCCGGGGGGTTACAGTCTCGTCCCCACCCTGAGCGCGACAGAGGCACTACTGACGGTCCTGCACGCCGATCCACCGGCGGACCGGGCGCGTCTGGTTCACGCCGTCGACCGGGCTCTGGTCACCCTGACCGGGCTCGTGAACGACGGTGGTCCGTTACCCGACACCCCGGCCCTCGACATGATCGTCCCCGCACTCGCTGATCGCATCAACGACCACATTCACCGCCCGGCCATGCCGCCGCCAGCCGCTCTGGAACGGTGGCAGCGCTCCACCCCGCTCGGCCTACCACGTGGCGTGACCCGACAGCGACTCACCGCCGTACGTCACCTGGTGGCCACTGGCGCACCTATCCCCGACAAGCTGCTGCACGCGTTGGAGGTCGTGGCCGACCTCGCCCCCGCCGCGGGCGGCGTCGTACCAAACGCCTCGGGCACGGTGGGTGCCTCGCCGGCGGCCACCGCCGCGTGGCTCGGCAGGCCCGACCGCCCCGGCGGCCACGGGGCGTTGGCATATCTGGAAGGCGCCGTCGATCGCTACGGCGGTCCCGTGCCGTGCGCAGCCCCGATCACTGTCTTCGAACGAGCCTGGGTGACCACCATCCTGGCTCGCGCCGGCATCGACCTGACCGGATTCCAGGGGCTGGTGGACAGCCTGACCGCCGACCTGGGGGCGACCGGAACGCCGACCGGTCCTGGGCTGCCGGCCGACGCTGACACCACCGCCGTGACTCTGGCCGCTCTCGGCCACCTCGGCGTCTCGGCGTCAACCGACTGTCTGTGGCCTTACGAGACACCCGAGGGTTTCGCCACGTGGCCAGGTGAGGACGGTTTCAGCACCACGACCAACGCCCACGTGCTCGACGCTTTGGGCCAGCGACTGGCGGAGCAGCCGGGCGCGCAGCCGCGCCATCGCGCTGCTGTGCGACGGCTGGTGGCGGCCCTGCTGGATCGTCAGGAACTCCAGGGGAGCTGGGCCGACAGGTGGCACGCCTCGCACTACTACGCGACTTCCTGCTGCGTGCAGGCGTTGGCAGAGTTCGGGGAGCCGACGACAGTGGCGCAACCGCTGGATCGCGCGGTCGAGTGGACACTTGCCGCCCAACGCACCGACGGCGGCTGGGGCACCTGGAGTGCTACCGCAGAGGAAACGGCTTACGCGTTGCACATCTTGCTGGCCAGCGGCACCCGGACACCCAAGGTAATTGACGCGGTTGGTCGCGGGCACGCCTACCTGTGTCAACACGAGGGCACAACGGGACCGGCGCTGTGGCATGACAAGGATCTGTACCAACCCACCTTGATCGTCCGCGCCACAGTTCTGGCAGCCCAGCACAGTGCCGGGAGGCTGCTGACCTACCTGTCCGAATGCGCGTAGATGTTCGGCGGTCACGACTGACAGCATTCGCCTCAGGACACACGAGTCCCTTGTGGACGTGACACTTAGTGACGGTCTTGAGTCAATAGTCAGATAACTGCTAGCGTGCGTCGGTCTGCCTACACCGGCGGCTTGGTCGGCATGCCTCTGCCGACAAGTTCCTCTGCTCGGCATCGGACGGTTCAATGCGGTCTCGCAGCGCCAATCTGCGCACCAAGGTCATCGCGCTCCTCGCCTCACTCGTCGCTCTCTGGGCATTCGCCGCCTGGGTTACCCTCCGAGACGGTGTGGACCTCCTTGGCGTCCAAGCGATCGACAGTCAGATCGTCTCCCCGAGTGAGCCGCTGCTGCTGGACCTCCAGGTTGAACGACGCCTAGCCGTCGTCTACCTCGGTGGTCCCAGTGCCGACCGGAAGAACGCACTCGACGCCGCCCGTCTGGCGGTCGACAAGAACGCCACCGCCTTCAAGTCCACCGCGCGTAGCTGGCTAGCCCGTATGGCCAGCAGTAGCGACGCCGAACAACGCGTGAATGAGGCGATCGCCCAGCTCGATCGACTGCCGGAAGTCCGCGAGTCAATCGACGATCGGTCAGTCGACCGGGCAAGCACCATCGGCACCTACAGCAACCTCGTCGAGTCGATGTTCGCCGTCTACGATGTCGTCGGCACGCTCGATGATCCCGAAATCCAGCAGGACACCCAGAATTTGATCGAGCTGTACCGTCTCCGCGAGATCATCTCGCAGGAGGACGCCTTGCTCACCGGCGCTCTCGCCGCCGAACGGATCACCGCTGGTGAACAGGTCCGGTTCACTGAGCTGGTCATCGCGCAACGCTTCGTCGCGGATCGCACCCAGCTGAACGACTCCGACCAGGCCGCCTTCAACCAAGTCCTCAACGGAGATGCGTTCCGGAGCCTGCGTCAGCTCGAGGACCGGGTGATCAGCACTCGAGGATCGGCCCGTCCGGACGTTACCGCCGAGGAATGGAACGAGGTCGCACCCGCGGCGTTGACCCATCTGCAGGAGATGGTTCTCGGCAGCGGTGACAATCTGGTGCAGCGCGCGGTGCCTGTCGCGGTCGGGGTGATCGTCCGGCTGGTCCTCGCCGCCGGCCTGGGTCTGCTGGCAGTCATCGCGTCGATCGTTGTCTCCATCACCACCGCACGTGCTCTCGTAGCTCAACTGCAGCGACTCCGTGACGCGGCCCATCAACTCGCCGACGAACGACTCCCCGCGGTGGTGGAACGCCTTCAGCGCGGCGAGAAGGTGGACGTCGCCGCCGAGGCACCGCCGCTCGACTTCGGCGCTGACGAGATCGGGCAGGTCGGCCAGGCCTTCAACGCCGTTCAGGAGACGGCTGTCCGTACGGCCGTCGAGCAGGCGGAACTACGCCGCAACGTACGCGACGTGTTCCTGAACCTGGCCCGGCGCACCCAGGCCCTCGTCCACCGCCAGGTGACCCTCCTCGACGAGATGGAGCGTCGTCAGGAGGACGCCGACGAACTCGAAGACCTCTTCCGCGTCGACCACCTCGCCACCCGGATGCGGCGCAACGCCGAGAACCTCATCGTTCTCTCGGGCGCGACGCCCGGCCGTGGCTGGCGCCGCAACGTGCCCATGGTCGACGTCGCCCGCGCCGCCGTGCAGGAGGTGGAGGACTACACGCGGGTGAAGGTGATGCCATTCGGGTCGGTCGCGCTCGCCGGCCGGGCCGCCGGTGACATCATCCATCTGCTCGCCGAGCTGATCGAGAACGCCCTGACCTTCTCGCCGAAGAGCACCCCTGTCGAGGTGCGTGGACAGCTCGTAGCCAACGGCTTCGCCATCGAGATCGAGGACAGAGGTCTCGGCATGGCCGAGGACGATCTGGCCGCCGCCAACGCCGACCTCGCCACCGCCGCCGAATTCAACCTCGCCGACGCCAAGAAACTGGGGCTGTTCGTCGTCAGCCGGCTGGCCGCGAAACACCACCTCGCAGTGCGGTTGAAGCCGTCACCGTACGGCGGGACGACGGCAGTCGTGCTCCTCCCCAAGGACCTGGTCACGACCGCCGACCCGATCGGCGCGGCCTCCTCGCCGACGGTCGGTACGTCCCGAGACGCGGTTGGCGCCAGCGACGCCCAGCGCGTCCCCACCCCCCGGCCTGCCTCTGTCGCCGTCGCGGAGCCCACACCCGTGCACGGCGAAACGATGGAACTGCCCGCAGTGCGCCCGCTGCGTGCCGCCGCTGACGCCGCCGCGACCGTCACCGAAGGACCGGTCAAGAGCGCGCCCAGCGTACGGCAGCGGCCCGAACCTGCTGCCGAGCACACCGAGCACACTGAGCACGGCCTGCCGATGAGAGTCCGTCAGGCCAACATCGCGCGCCAACTACGCGACTCGTCACCAGGCCAACCACAGCCACCGGAGGACGACGAGGCGGGGCGATCCCCCGACGACATTCGCCGGATGATGGCCTCGTACCAATCCGGCACCCGCCGAGGGCGCGATGACGCCGCACGTCTCGTCGACGCCGACGAAGACGAGCAACGCAACGCCGCCGACAACACGTCCGCGGCCGAAACCGACCGGTAAGAAAGAGGAACGGGCAAGTGCAGCAGAATTCCACGGGCGATTTGGCCTGGCTGCTCGACGACCTGGTCGGGCGCGTCAAGCAGGCTGAGCATGCCATCGTGCTCTCCGCTGACGGACTGCTCATGGCTTCCTCCGCCCAGCTCAGCCGAGACGACGCGGAACATCTGGCCGCGATGGCATCGGGCATCCAGAGCCTCGCGAAGGGTGCCAGCAAGCGGTTCGGCGGCGGACCCGTGCAACAGACCATCATCGAGATGAAGTCGTCGTTCCTGTTCGTTACCGCGGCCGGAAGCAACGCATGCCTGGCCGTCCTTGCGGCCGAAGACACCGACGTCGGACTTGTCGCGTACGAGATGGCAATGGTCGTTGCGCGAGCCGGCAAGTTCCTCGCCTCTCCGACCCGGCCGAGCCAGCACACCAACAACTAGGGGCCGCCATGACGATGCCCGACGAAGAACCAGTCTGGTTAGATGACGAAGCCGGGCCGGTGGTCCGGCCATACGCCGTTACGGGCGGACGAGCCAAGCCAGCCAACAGCTTCAATGTGGTCGCTCTGGTCCTTTCGACGCGATCGGCCCCGCCATCCGAGGTGGGGATTGCACCAGAACAGGCGCGGATCATTCACCTCTGTCAACGACCGCTCGCACTCGCAGAAGTGGCCGCGCATCTCAGCCTGCCTCTTGGCACCGTTCGAGTGCTGCTGGACGGACTGATCGCGCAGGGATTTGTCCAGGTCAACGATCCTCGTCAAGCCGCCACCCTTCCCGACGACAGCGTATTCGAGGCGCTCATCAATGGACTACGTCAACTCTGAGCGGACGGGCCAAGTGACCCTTCCCACCGCCATCAAAATCCTCATAGCGGGTGGCTTCGGCGTAGGCAAGACCACCCTCGTGGGATCCGTCAGCGAAACCAAGCCCCTACGCACTGAGGAGGTTCTCTCCGAGCAGGGCGTGGGTGTCGATGACATCTCCGGCGTCGAGACGAAATCGACAACGACCGTGGCGATGGACTTCGGCCGGATCACCATCAGCGAGGAACTCGTTCTCTACCTGTTCGGCACCCCAGGCCAAGACCGCTTCTGGTTCGTCTGGGACGAACTCACGATCGGCGCCCTGGGCGCCGTGGTCCTGGCAGACACCCGGCGGCTCGCCGACTGCTTTCCGTCCGTCGACTACTTCGAGCGGACGAGGCTGCCATTCATCGTGGCCGTCAACTGCTTCGAGAATGCCCGCCAGTACAGCCTTGACGAGGTGCGACTGGCCTTGGACCTCGACCCGGACGTGCCTGTCATGTTGTGCGACGCGCGAGAGCGACAGTCATCCAAAGAGGTCCTCGTAGCGCTGATCGAGCATGTCAAGAAGCAAGGGCTCAGCCGCAGACCCGAGCCGGTAGGTCATTGACCGGCGGCCTGCCGCCACACTCCTCACACTCGCTCGCGGAGTACCCAAACCAGGTTCGCAGGCGCCTCACGCGCCAACGTCAGGGAGAAGGCTGCGCCCCTCCCAGGTTCCATGTTCCGACAACGGGCGGAACCGCATGAACGCGGATTCGTGGTGGAAGTCCCGGCGATGCTGTTCAGCCATGGCGACGGTATGTGTATGTGCCTGTGGGACAGCGCTGCGGCCGTACACCATGTCGGTCATCTCGCGGACGCTGCGCCAGATCGTGAAGGTGGAGAACGTGTGGGGCGGGCGTACCGCTGCGGTGGCGAACGTGGTGCCGGGGTGGCGGGCGACCAAGCGTTCGACCGGCCGCCCCCACTTCAGGAACCGGGGTAGTTCGGGAAGCTTGAGCCGGGCGAGGGTGACGGCCACGATCGGCTCCTCCGGATCCCATCGGCCCGCCTGCACCGGCAGGCCGGCGAGGGCGGCCACCTCGCCGTAACGCCGCAGGTACTGCAGTCGCACATGCCATCCGCCGTCGAGCCGCCGCCCTAGATCGTCGTCTGCGAGGAACCGATCCAACGCCGATTCGTCGTCCCATTCGGCGAACATCGCCAGGCGTCGCAACTGCATCCGTTCCACCGACAACGCCGGGGAGCCGAGTCGCATGAGCGCGAGGCATTCGGCGTGCCGCAGCCCAGCCGCCCGGGGCCTGCGACGCAGGGTGCGCAAGGTCAAGGCCGGCGGAAGCAGCGCGAGATGGAACGAATGCATCATCGGCCCATGATCCCAGTCGTCCGCGACCGCGTCCCCTCCCGGAGCGGGCGACCGGCGGCGGCAGGCGGACGGTTGGCTTCGTCAGCAGCCGGTTCAGTGCCGGTCGCCTCGCCATCTGCACCCGTTCTCCGCGCGCAAGGTTAGGAATTACTCGGCACCCCATGCGGTACGAGGGGCATCCGGCGCACTAGCATTGCTGCGTTCCAGCGGCTGAAACGAGGCGAGATGCGTTGGCTCCGGCAGTTGCTGGGTAGCAAGCGGGTCCAGCTCGATCCAGGGCGGCAGCAGGCACTGCTACGGGATGTCCGGCACCGGTACGGCGTCGGCTCGCCGGCCCGGTTCTCCGAGCAGGTCGAAGCGATCACGCGGATACTGAACGACGACGACGGCCTGGTCGTGGCGGCCCGGATCGTCAGCGAGGTCGCCGACGAGGCTCACGCGGACCTGCAGGCCCAAGCCCACGACGTGCACCGGCGTACGGGCCGGCGACTCCTGGTGCACCGCCGGAGCTACCGACCGCTGTGGAAGGAGGCCGGGCCGGCACTGCGGTGGCCACTGTTCGCGCTGCCGGGCAGGCTTCACCCGTACGTGCAGGTGAGCGCCGCCGTCTCAGTGGTCGGAAGCCGCGCGCCCCGGCTCGGCCAGGTGACCGACCCGGATCTGTTCCTGGCCCGCGTGTTCGAGGTGCTCGATCTCACCATCATCGGCTGCGAGTACGGCCAGGTGCGGGTGGACACCGACGCCGCAGCGCTGGCCGACCGCCTGATCTCGACCGCCGGGCAGGTTCTCGCCGCCATCGACGACCCGCCACGCCTACCGCCGCCGGTACGCGAGGCGATGCGCCGCAACAACACCCTCGACGTCCACGATCCAACCGGTCCTCGGGTGGTCGGCGGCATCAACCTGGGCGCGCGGATGCGGGAGACTCTGCTGGTGTAGAACCCGAAGTGGAGCCGATCTGGGGCCGATCGCCCCGCTCGGCGCAACGGCTTTGGCGCGCGAATAGCGTGGACAGTGATAGCGCTGAGGGCGATGCATCGGGGTCGCGAGCAGAGTCCGTGCGGAGGAGGCGGCATGGGCCTCTTCCGGCTGCCCATCATTCGGGCCAGATGTACACCAGCAGCCCCGCCGCTAATCACATTGGACACTCGTTGGCGCTCGGCCGAAGGCCACCTCAACCATGATCCAGACTGGGCGGCACGCACCCGAACCGCCCCTCGAACGACCCGCAGACATCGGAGCACGAAGCTCCCACACGCTGGAAGATTGCGCTACATGCTGGGAAAGGATCAAGGCCGCGACCAACGTTTCGCTGGTCGCGGCCTTGATCGCGTGGCGCGCCCGAAGGGACTCGAACCCCTAACCTTCTGATCCGTAGTCGGAACCGGGCAAAGTATCTCTATCGCAACCTTATACTCCTATAACGTACCGGTTCACCCGCCCTCCGTCCAGACGGAGGGCTTTTCGTTTCTGCTGGTCCAGGCGTTGCGCTCGACGGGCCGCCGCAGTCTGCGGACGACGAAGCTGCCGCGGATGCTGAAACAGTCGGGTCCGTGCTGGTGGGGTGCCGAACATCCGAGCACCACCGGAGCACCACGCGATCAAATGAGCCGACGGACGAGCCAAATCTCCATCCCGTCTTTACCGGCGTTTGCCTGCCGCCCAGGTCGATCATGAGGTTGCGCGCTTGCTGTGCCACCCAGTCGCCGGTCGGGTTTTCGTGGTGGCGTCCAGCAGGTGGACTCGCCGGGTAGCGACCTCTATCAGGAACAGGACGTAGATGCGGGTCAGTCTGATGGTGTCGACGTGCAGCAAGTCGCAGCACAGGATGCCTTTGGCCTGGGTGGTGAGGAACTCGGTCCAGGCCGGTCCCGCCCGTCGTGGAGCCGGCCCGGCACCGGCCTTGGTCAGGACCGCCCAGGTCGTGCTGGCGGCGAGCCGGTAGCCCAGGCCAGTTAACTCGCCCTGAATACGCCGGCATCCCCAGGTGGGGTTGTCCTGGGCCAGCCGTAGCACCAGCTGGCGGACCTCGGTTGTGACCGGTGGTCGACCGCGTCGGCGTCTCGGGTAGGTCCACCGCCTTGTGATCAGATTGCGGTGCCAGCGCAACAACGTGGCCGGGGTGATGAGAAACGCCTCCCACCGGGTCCGCGGCAACAGCCTCGACAAGCTGGCGAGCACTGCCCGGTCGGCCGGTTCCGGATCCAGCCGGCGCACCTGCCGACGCAGGACCGCGACCTAGTGCCGCAGCACGACCGCGTTAGTGTCACCGCCGCGGGCCAACAGGATGATCACTTGCAGTGCCTGACGAAGAATCAGGTAGCCGATCGACAGGATCATGACCGGCAGCATGACGCCACTCATCGATCCCATGGCGAACAAAGTCGCACGTCAACGCCCGTGGCCGAGTTTTCGAACGGTACAGGCTGCTCACCCCTCCTTACGTTCAGACAGAACGACCCTCAATTCCCGAGGACGCGCCCAACGTCATTTCGTTAGGACCTCTTTGGCCCGGCGCGTTATGCAAGGAGCTCACTCGACCTTTCGTGCGGCGTCACATCGTGAACATGGCCTGTCCGGGGTACTCGCCACCGACAGGTGGGATGAAGTAGTAGCCGCCGCCGTACGGCAGCAGGTACCGCTCCAGCGCCTCGCTGGCCAGCCGCTGCTGGATGGCGGCGAATCCCTTCTCCACGTCCCGCTGGTAGCAGACAAAGATCTGCCCTAGGTGTTCCCCCGCCGCGTCGTCACGGCGCCGGTACGACCAGCCACGGCGCAGAATCTGGTGCGCCAACGCGTCCGGGGTGCGCGGGTTCGCCCGGCGGATATGCGCGTTCAGTGCGATGGTGCGGCCGTCGGGGTCGGCAGCATAGTCCGGGTCGGCAGTCTCAGTGTCCTGCCCCAGCGGTGCCCCCGTGTCCTTGCGTCGACCGAAGACTTTTTCCTGCTCAGTTGTGGACTCCACGTCCCAGCTCGACATGGCCAGGCGGATCAGCCGCACCACCTGGTAAGTACCGCCGACGCACCAGGCCGGCTCGCCGTCGCCCGGCTTCACCCAGACCAGGTCGTCCATCAGTTGAGCGTCTGACGCCTCCGGGTTGCCGGCCCCCTCCCGGAAGCCGAACAGGTTGCGCACCCCGGGCCCCCGGTTACGCGGGTGAAAGCCATCCAGCCGCCAGCGAGGCCGCAGGCCTGGTAGCGACCGGCGCGACGCCCGTTTGGCGATAGTCGGGTCGGTGGCGGTGATCTGCACGAGCAGGTCACCGTGGCACCAGTCGAGATCGAGCACGTCGCTGGGGAACTCCGGCATCGCCGTCAGTAGTCGTGGCGGGCTCAGCCCGAACCGGTCGTCAAAGAGTGAGCCGCCGACCGCGACGGAAACGATGGCGTCGCGCACGGGCTGGCCCAGCGCACGCAGGGCCGCTGCGAGTCCGGCACGATTCGTGGCGGTCACGTCGTATGCGGTCATGGTGCAGGCGGGCAGCGGCGGTGAGACGACACCGGCCGGGTGGACGACCGGGGCGGCGCGGTCGATGGCTGGTCGTCCGGTGCCGGGCGGCGTGGCCCGGTCGGCGTTGTTCGACGAGTCAGGCCGGCGGCAGCCAGCCGCCGCGCTGGCGGCGGTGCCTGCGGCCACCAGGCCGGTTAGGACTGCCCGACGGCGCATGCCACGGTGCGGGATGTGCGGCCGGTGCGGCTCCCGACCGTCGCCGTCAGGCATCGCCGGTCCGGCCGAACAGTTCCGGTCCGACGTACAGCAGCCGGTTCGGTGAGGTGTCGGTGCTCGCCAGTCGCAGCGTGTTCACGGTCGATGCGGCAATGACTCGCTGTGCCACCTGGGTCGGGGGCAGCGTCGGCTCCTCCGCCAGCAGTAGCGCCACGGCGCCGGCGACGTGCGGCGCAGCCATTGAGGTGCCGCGCTGGGAACTGGAGGCGCTGGCGGTGGCGTGGCTGGCTGAGCGGATGTTCTCGCCGGGGGCAAACAGGTCCAGGCAGGTGCCGTGGTTGGAACCCGGGTCGGTGCCGCCCCATCCGCGCGCCCGCTCGTCGGAGGAGTTGCTGGCACCGACCGTGATTGCGGACGGCTCGGAGGCGGGGCTGTAGTTGCACGCGTTCGCGTCCTTGTTGCCAGCGGCGATGACGTACGTGACACCGCTGGCGACCGAGGCGGAGACGGCCTGGTTCTGCAGGGTGGAGAAGCCACCGCCGAGGCTCATGTTCGCCACCGCCGGGTGCTGGGCGTTGGCGGTGACCCAGTCGACGCCCGCGATGACCTGGCTTTGCGTGCCGGGTCCGGCGCAGCTCAGCACGCGAACCGACACCAGCGACACGTTGCTCGCCAGCCCGTACGTCGCACCGCCGACGGTGCCGGCCACGTGCGTGCCGTGCCCGTTCACGCTGCAGTCCTCACCGTCCCAGCCATCCTGGATGGCGTCGAAGCCCACGCTGGCGCGACCGCCGAACTCACGGTGATCGGTACGGATCCCGGTATCCAAGACGTACGCGTGCACGCCGGCACCGGCCGAGTCTGGGTAGACGTACTCGTCGTTCAGCACCGATGTGCGCTGGTCGATTCGGTCGAGGCTCCAGATCGGGTACGGCCGGGTCTCCGCCGGGTAGACCAGCGTGTCGGCCTCGACCAGCGCCACCGACGGGTCGGCGGCCAGCCGGCGCGCCCTCTCCTCGGTGGTTCTCACCACGAATCCGTCCAGCGCCGCCTCGTACGTCCGCACCACGGTGCCGCCATACCGGCGCGCCACCGCGCCGGCCAGCGAGGCGGGCGACCGGCCAGCCTCCGGTCGCAGCGCTACGATGTACTGCCCTTCGACCACCTCGGCGCCGTGCGGAACGACGATGTGGCCGTCGGGCGGTGCCGCGGCCGCGCCGGATCCACCTGCCGCCAGCGGCGCGACGACCAGCATGGCCGCCGCGACCCGCCCGCACCAGCGCCACGAAGAATCCTTTGCCATACCCATTCCTCCCCCGTGTGTGGCCGGCTCAGCCGCCGGCGATGTCGGCGTATATCGCGTCGTACCGGTCGGTGTCCATCGTCAGCAGCCCGTCGCTCCCGACGGTGAACGCGCCCTGCCGATAGCAGCGGACGAAAAAGTCCACCAGCCGTTCGGTATCGGCAAACTCAATCTCGGTCGGTTCACCAATCAGCACTCCGGCGATGCCGGGCCGCTCGTTTCCGGACCACACCGCCGCGTAGAGGTCACCACTCGGTCCGCCGAGCAGCGGCATCCACCGCGTACCAAGCACCGGATCGTCCTCATACGCTGGCCGAAGGGCAGCGGCCTCAGCCGCCGACAGCGGCCGGTAGCCGGGCACCAGGTTCACGGTGTCCTGGATCTGCCCGGGCTCGGAGCGAACTCCGTTACACCAGCCGAACCAGGTGGCCACGTCCTCGGGCACGGGCGCACCGTACGCGCGCTCCACCTCCCCGCGGGAAGTACCCGGCACGAGCAACGAGGCGACTGGACGACCTAGCTCACGGACGATCGTCACCAGTTCGTCGAGACGGTCGATCAGCATGTGCGCTCCCGTTCGTCAATTGACGCGCACATAGTAACGATCACCATTGGCAACGCCGTTGTCTCGAAGGAACGGCCACAGCGAATCTCGGCCGTGCGAGGTGTTCTGTGTCCGGTCGATGAGACGCAGCTGCGCTCCGGCTCCCCCCTCGCGGGTCGACGCGAACGGGTACTCCTCCCAGGACAGGTTGCGGCCAAGCGAGTCCGGCCGCGGCTCGCCGGCCTGGGCAGCGTTGCGGTTCGCCCGGACATTCGACCGGCCGGTCTGTCGGGTGACGATCGGGCTGTGCCCGTTGCGGATAGCGTTTTCGAAGTTGTCGGCCACATCCGGGTACCGATTGCGGTTGATCTCATGCACCGGCAGGACCTCGGTGTCTCCGTTGCATCCCACCGCGAAGATGCGCGGCGCGTTGGTGTTATGGACGAGGACCGGCTCGCCACCGACCACCACGTGGTACGTGTGCAGGTCGTCGACGGTGAGGTTGTGGACCCGCTGCACGTCGGTGCGGTGCTGGATCGCGGTGATCTGGACGTGGGTGCCGGCCCCGGTTTGGAGCAGGCCGCCCGTCCGCAGGTCCTTCGCCTCACGCCACTCACCCGGTTCGGGCATCCAAAATGGGTGGCCGTCGGTCGCGGTGAGCGTGCCGTCGGCGGCGCCGTCGCCGTCGGTGTCCACGGCGATGTCCACCAAGCGCTTGACGCCGTCCCCGGTGATCACACCGGTGACCGTGCGGGCCGCCGTTTGGCCGGTCTCGGGATCGCCAGCCAACACCCTGTCACCCAACCGCACGTCGGCGATCCGCTTGCGCGAACCGTCGGCCATCTGCACCAACGTCTCCGGGGTGAAGCTGTTCGGTGTCGAACAGCTTCGCCCGCCGCCGGGACGCGCCGGCTTGGTGCCCAGTGGGTCGTTCAGCGCGGTCGGCCGGTTCAGGGCGTACGTGTACGGGTTGGACTCGCCCGATGTGATGCCGATCGGATCTTCGCTGATGAAACGCTGCAGGACCGGGCTGTAGTAGCGGGACCGGTAGTAGTAGAGCCCGGTGCCGTCGTCTTCGCGGCCGGTGTAGCGGTAGGGGTTGCCACCGTCGTCACCGGTAACACTGGTGGTGCCGAACGGGTCGTACGCGTACTGCGCCCCCGCCCCGGCGTCGTCGACCAACGCCACAGTACTACCCACGCCGTCGGTGAGGAACCGCTTGGTCGTACCGCCCGACTCGCGCAGGTGCCAGCCGTCGAACCCGGCACCGGTCATCGTCGCCGTGACCGCCCCAGCCACCTTTTCCTGCACCGGGTTCGCCCCGTCGTACAGATAGTTCGTGGTAGCTGCGCCGATGGTGCGGGCGGTGCGGCGGCCGTCAGTGGCGTATCCGAAGGTGGCGGACAACCCCGGGCGGCTCAGTGAGGATAGTTCGCCACGCGGGCTCCACGTGTACGTGGTCTCGCCATCGGAGGTGAGGTTGCCGTCGGCGTCGTAGGTGACATCGACGTCGTCCAAGGTGTCGATCCGGTTGGCCGCGTCATAGGTCGCGGGCCCGAACGGCGCGGGTAGGACTGGACGAGAGTAGCTACCGGAGGTCCGGATCGGCAGGCCGGCAGCGTCGTAGTCGTACACCAGCTCGCCCAGCACGGTCGTTCCGGCCTGGTAGGTAATCGACTTCACTTGGCCCGCGTGGTTGTAGTTGTAGACCTGGTGCACGCCCTCGCCGGGCGCCCCTACCCGCTCCGGCCGGCCCACGGCGTCCCGGGTGATGGCGGTGACCTGCGTACCGTTGCGATGGATCTCGCTGAGGGCGCCGTTGGCGTCGTAAACATGCCGTGTGGCACCGTCTGGCAGCGTCATGGTGCGGTCTCGCACGGTCGTGCCGTAGCTGTAGTCGACGGTGCCTTGCGGCGTTATCTCGCTGCGTACCCGGTCGAAGTCGTCGTACTCGAGCGTGGTCGTGCCGGCCTGTGAGTCGGTGGTGCCGCGTAGCCGGTCGGCCAGGTCGAAGGTGTAGTCGACCGTGGTCCCGCCGACGCGGGTCTGCCCGGGGCGGTTCAGCTCGTCATAGTCGTGCTCGGTGACGATTTGCCGCCGGCTGGTGTGCCGGGTCAGGTTGCCGTTTCGGTCGTACCCAAAGGTCTCGGCCCTGCCGAGTGGGTCGGTGATCTTCTCGAGCAGATCCATCTCGTTGTAGTCGTAGACCGTCTCGCCGCCCCGCGGGTCGGTCACGATGTGGAGCATGCCGTTCGCGTTGTATTCGAAAACAGTCGTGTGTCCGAGCGGGTCGGTGACCGAACGCGCCTTGCCGTGGTGCGCCCAGGCGGTTTCGGTGGCGGCACCGCGGCCGTCCACCTCGTACACCGGTCGGCCAATCGCGTCGAAGCCGGCCCGCAGGCTCCGCCCATCTGGATCGGTGATGGTCACCGGGTCCGCGTCGGCGTACTCGTACGTCGTCTCGCGCTGCCCCGGATCGATTTCCTTGGTGATCAGTCCGGCTGCGTTGACCTCGTACGTGGTACGGCGGTTGGTCGCGTCGGTGACGCTCCTGGTGGCGCCGCGCCCGTCCAGGTCCACGCTCGTGCTGTTGCCGAACGTGTCAGTAAACTTGGTCAGCTCACCGTGGGGGCCGTTTCGTTCAAACACCTCGGAGCGGGCCTGCGGCGTGCCCGCGAGGTACGTGATCTCCTGGACCTGACCCGCGTCGTCGTAGTCGTAGGTGGTGCGGCGGTCGAGGGCGTCCACCGTGGCTACGGGACGCACGCCACTGTCGTCGTACTCGGTCCGGACAGTTTGCGCCCTGCCGGTGCCGAAGGCGCGGGTGTCCGTGAGGACCGCACCGTGGGCGTTGAACGTGAACCGACGCACGTGGCCGCGGGGGTCGGTCATCCGCGTTTCGGTGATGGCGCCGCCAGCGGTGGTGTACTCGAACTCGGTCAGTCCGCCATCTGCGGCCCGCTGCGACTCGACCCGGCCCTGGTTGTCGTACTCGTTGACCATGAACTCGGTGCCGCGTGGGTCGCGCGCGGTCTTCATTCGGCCGGCCGTATCCCAGGTGTACTCGGTGACCCCGCCGTCTGGATTCGTCACCGTCTTCAGGTGGCCGGTTCCGTGGTACGTGTAACTAACCCGGCGCCCGATGTTGTCCTCGATGGCGCTGATGCGCGGCGGGTTGGCAGAGTCGTAGCTGAACCGCACCCAGCGGCCGCTCGGGGAGGTGATTTGGGTGATGGCGCCGTTCTGCCGGACTTTGCCGTCGGTACCCGGACCGGCCGTGGCCCGGGTGATGGTGGTGGTGTTGCCATACTTGTCGCGGATCGCCTGGACGGGTGCCTCGTCGCCGAGGACGATCACGGTGCCGTCCCGGAGCGTGACGTCCCAGCCGTCGCCGTTCCACGCCACGGTAGACCCGTCGTACTTTGTGGGAGTCGGTGCGGCCCGGAAGACAGCACCGGCGTAGTCGGTGCCCGGCGTTGTCCTCGTGTAGTGAATCTTCGAGCCGTCCGGCTGGATCAGGTCGAACGTCTGAAAGTCGAAGTTGCCGATGCTACCGGGTGACCACGGGAAGATGCCGTAGTTGAAGTTCATTCCCGTGCCGAAGACTCGGGCGTCCTGGTCGCCCTGCTGGTACGTCCGTTTAATCTCGATTGGCAGGATGTCGTCGATGACCAGGTCGACGCTTTCGTCGACGAGCAGGCCTGTGGCTGGGTCCACCGGATCCGCGACCCGCACGCCGTTGGCCACCGGGGCGCGCGGCGGGGGATTCATCCCCGGCACAGCAGTCATCGCACCGGTCAGACGGTAAAACCTGACGTCCTTGTCGGGCACAATCCGCCTGCCGTCCCGGGAGACCGTGCCGTGTCCGTAGATGTGCCAGCCGCGGCCGTCCGGGTCGTAGTTCCAGAACTGGGTCCGGGTGCCCGGAGCTTCCTTGGTGTAGTTCGGGTAGACGATCGTGGCACCCTCGGGGAACAGCACCCCGCCGCCGGGTTGGACGCTGAAGTAGACCGGTACCTTCGTCGGCGGAAGCGGGAATGGTGGCCGGTCGATGGGCACGGGGGTGAGACTCAGCTCCCGGACAACGTTGCCGTCCGCGTCGCGGATCACCGTGCCGGCCGGGATGCGCACCTCCAAGCCGGGGATCGCCTTGGTGGTGAGCACGACCTCCGTCGTGGTTGGGCTGGGCACCTGGACCGTGTCGGCAGGGTCGATCTCCGGCAGGTAGATCGTGTGCGGCAGGACGAGCACCTGTCCGCGCTCGACCTCAACACCGATGTCGAACACGCCGTACTCGCCCTCCGCGGTGCGGCCGTCCACGCGCAGCGACAGATGGCCTCCGGGCACGTCGGCCAGGGCGAAGCGTCCCTTAGCGTCGGTGACGGCGCGCTTGCCGGCCGCGCTGACGGTGACCTTTGCCAGCGGCTGGCCCCGGGTGTCGAGCACCTTGCCGACCACGCCGGTCATCCCGACCGGGAACTGCAATGCGCGATCACGGTGCGGCGGAGTCCACTCCCCGGTGACCCAATCGCCGCCGTCGAGGTGTCGGGCGTCCGGCTTCCAGCCGGTGGCGACCTGACAGGCGCTGGCCGCAGGCTTTGGCTTCGGCGCCGCGTCCGCCTGCCCGGGCGCTGGCGCCGACGGAACGAGTGCGGTCTCCGGCTCCGTGTCGCATACCGGGGTGACCGGTCGCGGCTCGGTGAGCGCCTTCCTGTCAGCAGTCCTGGGCACCAACGGCGTCGTGCGGTTCTTCAGGCCCAGCTCGATGGTGCCGGTGGCGCCCGTGCCCGGGTCGAGGATCAGCGTATGCACGCCCGTGGCGGTCAGCGTGGGCAACTGTTCCCGGAACCGGACCGGCCACCAGTGGTTGGCCAGCACCCGCCCGTCCGGGCCGACGAGGGTGTAGTAGAAGGCGCCGCCGCCCTCGAGTCCGAGCGCGACGATGTTCATGTCGATTCGGTCACCGGCGTTGGCGGTGAACGTCAGCCGTGCATTCTGCGCCGGCCGCGCGATGGTGATCGTCTTGTTCGCGCCGTCCACGGTGAAGTCGCCTGCGTCGGCTTCGGTCGACAGAAAGAGCGTGAGATCACCGGTCTCCCGGTTGAACGTGGTGATCTCGATTCGGTGCTCACCGGAGACCGTCAGCGCCGGCAGGTCCAGACCGAACCGGGTGTCGATGTTGGCGCTGGTGAGCAGCGAGTTGTCCGGCCGGTACACCCGAACCGTGAGGTTCGCCATGGGGGTTCGGGTTCCGAGGCTCAGCCGCTGACCAACCTGCCCGGCAAACCGGCCCACCACCCTCTGCCCGGGCAGCTCCACCGGAGCCGGGATCGCCGTGTCCAGCGCCATCTCGCCGACGTCGATCGCCTCGGCCGCGTACACGTTGACCCGCCCGGTGCCTGGTGACTCCGGATCCACTTGGAGCCGGTACCGGCCCGTGTCCGGCAACGCGGCGATGTCGAAGCTGCGCCCACTGCCCAGGCTGACCTGGCTGCCGTTGGGCCGGAACAGCCGTAGCGTCACCTCGCCCGGTATCGCGTTGTTGATCGTGCCCATAGAGATCGGCCGACCAGCGGTACCGTCAAAGAAGAACTCGGCATCCCGGCCCGGTCGGTCGATCGTCACGGACGAGCGGGTGTTAGAAGCCAGCGTGCCGCCGTCGATCGACGTCGACAGCCACGCCTTGACCGTGCCCACCGCCTGCCACCCGGTGATGAGCAGGTGGTGCGTGCCCGTCTTGCGCAGGGTCGGTAGGGAACGTGCCTCGGGCCATCCCCGTGGCAGTTCGCGCTGCACCTCGTCCGGCTCGATCAGCAACGCGCCCGGATAGTACGGGCGGTCATTTTGCTGGAGCAGGTTCTCCGAAAACCCGAGCTGGAGATCCTGCCCGGCGATGCCCTCGAACGGCAGCCGCACCGACTGGCCCGGCCGCTCGATACGCAGGCTGGCCTCGGCACCGTTGACGCCGAGCGTCGACCCGTTGATCACCGAGGACAGCCAGATCTTACCGAAGCCCAACTCGTTCGGCCCGAACGTGACCGCCAGCCGGTACGTTCCGGCGCCCCGGGTCCGGTAGACCATCGTCGGGATGTAGTCGGCTAGGGCGTAGTTCCAGGTGTTCGCCGTGCCATCGGGCGCGGTGATGGTGACAACGAAGCGGTTGGACGGCTCACTCAGCTCGGTCAGGCCGAGACTGATCCACTCGTTAGCCGCCGCCGTGAACGGAAACTCGGTCGCCTGCTGCGGCACGGTGATCTGGAACGGCACGCCCGCGCCATTCTTCGTCAGGTTCGTACCGGCGAGCGTCGTGGACGCCGCGATCGCGACCTGCCCCGCCGCGCCGTCGTTCGGCTTGATCACCATCGCGTACGTGCCGGTGGTAGGCATGGCCGGCAGGTCCTGGCTCAGCGGCGCACCGGCCCAGATGTCGAGCGGGTCGCCCAGCGCTCCGCGGGCGAAGTTGCCGCCGTACGGGGTGAACATCCATAGCGCCGAACGAACAGGAATGGTGTTGTTCGAGGTCTGTAGGTTGAGTCGCTCGCCGGCGGTCCCGTCGATCAGCAGGAGTGCCGCCTTGCCGGCCGGGATGGTGGCGGCGATCGCCGGACCGTCCTTGGCCAGCCGGCCCGCGTAAACCAGGTCACGCATGACGAACCCGCGCGGTGAGACGAGGAAATCTTCCGAACTGACCGCCACGCCACCGGGGGTACGCACGCTGATTCGTCCCGCGGACGCCGCGTCGGGCACCCGTATCCGCAGGCTCGTCGCACTCGCCTGCTCCACCCGCGCGACCGTCCGGTGGAACTGCACCACGTTGCGGCTCGCCACCGGGTCAAAGCCTGTTCCGGTGATGGTGACAATCTCGTTGCGGTTGCCGCGGTCCGTGGACACCTCGGTGATCTGCGGCTTGGTCACCCCACGCGCCAGCGTGAACGGCGTCGGGCTCGTCGCCGCCTCGCCGCCGGTCGCCACCCGCACCACACCGTCGGTGACGCCGGCAGGGATCTCAATGGTCAGCCGGTTGGCGTTGGCCGTGGTAACCGTCGCGGGAATGCCATCGACGGTGACGTCGTTGTCGGCCGCCGCCGGAGCGAATCCCGTGCCCTGAATCTCCACCCTCGTGCCGACCGGGCCACGCGCCGGCACCAGAGCGAAGATCGTGACACGAGACGCCGGTACCCGATCGGTGCGCAACAGGTTGCCGGCTTCGTCATACCGGTTGACGGCCGCATCGGTACCGTCGCTAGTCGCAACGAGCTGGCCTGCGGCATCGTAAAAGTGCTCTAGCGGCCCGGCCTGCCCGGCTGCAAGCCGGGCACCCGGCTCCGGGACGGCAGCCAACGCAGGCGTCGGGGCCTGCGCGAAGCCAAGGCCGAGCGTGACGACGACCAGCGCCGAGAGACGGATACGCAGACGGAAGCCACGCGTAGCGCTCATTGATCCCCCGTTAGATCAATTGGTCAACGGCGACGTCGACACCCATTGCGATGAAGTTCGTCGATCGCCGCGGTGCGAACCCACCGTAGCGGCATCAACGCAATCTGTCATCCCCCGGTAGGGATCGGTTGGCCATGTGGAGGCCGCAGCGGCCGCGCGCAGGCAGGCGGGCAGCGCGTGATGCGGACGGCCGCTACCGTGACGACCATGGCCAGGATTCCACGGTGGACCATCATCCTCGCCGTTGCCGTGGTCGCCTCTGCCGCCGGTACGGCCGTACTCGGCTCGGTCCTCACGGCGGGCCCGGACCGGCCGGACCGGGCCGAGGTCATCGCCGCGCTGCGGCGGGATCCACGCACGGCCGACGTGCCCGACCCGGCGGCCGAGTGCGTGGCGGACTGGTACCTCACTTACGCTCCCGACGACCAACTGGCAGCGCTGCTCGACGGCGCGGACGGTGTTGACGCCACCACCGAGGTCAACCTCTCCCCGCAGGCACAGACCGCAATCCTCGAGTGCCTCAAGGAAGCCACATGACTGGTCCGCCTACTGACGGCAGCAAGAATGTCCGGCAACGACGACACAAGACGCCGGGCTCAGCGATGGCTCTACAAGATCCTGGGCGGCTCAAACACGCAGCGGACTGGCACCGGCGGCTTGTCGAGGCGCGGCCAGCCGAACGGCTTGAGCGCGCAGGGCGGGACTTGACCGCCAGACATGTGGCACAGCTGTGGTCGCGCTTCGCCAGGACACTCGGCGCGCCGGAATCAAGATCGCCGGAGCCGGTCTCTGGCGGTGCCGCTGCCTCACGGCACGCGCTACCTCTGGCCTTCGACGACAGTCACTACCCGGCCCTCGGGTGGGCCGCCGCCCCGCCAGCCAGCGGATCGCCAGAAGGCACACGTGGCGAGCGCCGGTCGATAGGCCCGTATCGGCAGGTTGGTCGGCGTCGGTGGAACAGGTGACTCCACGAGAAGGGCACGGTCATGGCGAGGTCAGAGGTGATTTTCAAACGGTGCGGGTGCCGGGACGACCAGCGGCGGCGATTGGAGCAGTCCTGCCCCCGATTGGGCGAACGTGGCCACGGCACCTGGTACTTCCACTGCTCCGCCACGAATCTGCTCGGCCAGCGGGAGCGGGCCCGTCGTGGTGGCTACCCCTCGCAGGCCGCCGCCCGCCACGCCCGCGACGAATGGCTGAACAGCACCGAGGCGGACCGGACGGCACAGGGCTGGACGGTCGAACGGTGGCTGCGACACTGGCTCGACAACCGCACCACGATCCGACCCACCACGCGCTTTCACTACACCCGCGACGTCGAGAACGTCCTCATCCCGCAGCTCGGCCGACAACCGCCTGGCCGACCTCGACGCCCCGCTCCTGCGCACCGTGTTCGCGCACATAGCGACCACCAGGAACAGCAAGGGCCGCCCCCAGTCCGCCTCGGCGATGCACCACCTGCGCATCACCCTGCGCGCCGCCCTCAACCTCGCGGTCAAGGAAGGCGTCCTGGACTGCAACCCGGCGCGGCACATCGAGATCACCGGCTACCAGCAACCCTACGCCAAAGTCTGGACCGACGCCCGCGTCGCCTCCTGGGAACAGACCGGCGCCCGGCCGGCCGTGGCGGTCTGGACCGCCGACCAGCTCGCCGAGTTCCTCAGCGCCGTGAACGACGACCCCCTGTTCGCCCTCTGGTGGCTCGCCGGCCTGCGCGGACTGCGCCGTGGCGAGTTGTGCGGGCTGCGGTGGTCCGACATCGACCTCCACCGCGGCGTCCTGACCATCGAACGTAACCGCACCACCGCCGGCTACCACGTCGTCGAAGGCCAACCGAAGACCCCGGCCGGGCGGCGGTCGGTCGCCCTCGACAAACGCAGCGTGCAGATCCTGCGCGTGCACCGCCGCCACGAGCAGGACCGAAAGGCGGAGGCGGCGGAGAACGGCACGCCGTGGACCGACAGCGGATACGTGTTCACCCGCTCAGACGGCAAACCGATCAACCCGAACTACGCCACCACCCGCTTCCGAATCCTCGTCCGCCGAGCCGGGCTGCCCCCGGTACGGCTGCACGACCTGCGCCACGGCGCCGCGTCCCTCGCCCACGAGGCCGGTGCCGACCTGAAAACCCTGCAGGATCTGCTCGGGCACTCCAGCATCGTGGTCACCGCCGACACCTACACCAGCGTCCTGCCACAGATCCAACGCCGCTGCGCCGACGCCACCACCCAACTAGTCCTCAACGCCGCCCGCCGGACCCGCAAGAAGATCAAGACCAAGGCCCGCAAGAACCGGCCCGACCGCGGCCCCAAAGCCGGCACCCCAGCGCCGACGAAACCGAAAACACGTGCTCCGGCCCCAACGAAACGCAAGCAGACCGCAAAGCCGCAGGTCACTTCTCGACAAACCCCCGAGAAAGCCGCTTCCGGGGCCGCACCCACATCGCACCCACATCGCACCCACGCGACACCCACCGTCCACACCGGGCGGACAGCAGGGAGGGCCCGAACCGCGTTCCCGCAGCCCGGACCCCTTATGATCTTGCGCGCCCGAAGGGACTCGAACCCCTAACCTTCTGATCCGTAGTCAGATGCTCTATCCGTTGAGCTACGGGCGCTGGTGCTCGGCCAGTCTACACACCCGGCCTTCGCGCGGAGACTCCGGGATTCGAACCCGGGAGGGGCTTTAAGACCCCAACCGCATTAGCAGTGCGGCGCCATAGACCAGACTAGGCGAAGTCTCCCAGGTGGCCCGCAGACCACCGCGCCCGAGGATACAGGCCGCGCCCGGCCGGGAGCAAAGCGACTACCGGAACGAGTTGCGCCCAGTGATCCCAGACGGCTCCCCGCTGTGCATTGGTGTGATCAGGACTACGCTCCATCGGCATGCAGGAGCAGCCGCCCAGCGAGCAGAACCGCCGTGAGCCTGCTGAGGGAGCCCGCCGACGCACCGCGAAGGCGACCTTCACGCCGCCTCCGGCACCGACACCGTCGCCACCGGAGGAGCAGGAGGATCCGACCGGGTCCCGTCCTCGACGGTCGAAGGCGGCACCGAGCGTGCTCTTTCAGCCGCCACCGACGCCGGAGCAGCCGCTGCCGCGCCAGTCCGGGCCGGCCGCGTCCCGGCCTTCGGCCACGCCGGTGCCGCCGTTCACCGGGGTGACGGAGGCGGCGGGCCAGAGCGAGCGCACGGCTTCACCGGCGAGCCGAAAGGTCGGGGAAGCCACGTCGGTACCTGCGTCGCGTCGCCGTGGTAGCACCGGCCAGCCGCCGGCAGCGGGTTCGGACTCCGTTGGAACGGACGGGACTCCGGCTGACGCCCGACCCGCCCGCCGGAAGTCGGCCAGGCGCGAGACATCGCCGCAGCAGGTTGGATCTGCCGACCCCGTTTCCAGCCTTGGAGCCCCGGCCACCGACCCCTCAGCCTTCGACACCACGGAGACGGACAGCGGGACTACCGACGCCGAAAGGACCGCCCGGACGACCGATTCCCCCTCCGTTGACACTGGCAAGCCGGCCGCCGAGGGGACGGGCGGGGCAGCGGCCGGCCCCGCTGCGGCCGGAAGGGCTCCGGCACGGAAAGCGGCCAAGACGACGGCGGCGCAGAGAAGGGTGCGGGCGAGCGACGAGAGGGCACCCGAGGCGACCGGCGAGGCGACCGGCGAGGCGACCGGCGTCGAGAAGGCGACGAGGAAGGCTACCCGGCGAACGGCAACCGGCGCGGCTACCGCCCCGGGCGAGGCTGGTCCGACGGCGTCGGGTACCGAAACGGCGGCGGCCAGTGCCGAGGCAGCACCGGTCAAGGCAGCCCGGAAAGCCACGAAGAGGGCTCCCCGTAAGAGGACCACCAGCGAAGCGGCCAGCGGCAACCCGACCGCCAGCGAGACGACCGCCACCAGCGGCACGGCGACCACCAGCGAGACAGCCATCAGCGGCACGACCACCAGAAAGACGACGGCCAGCGGACCGGCCACAAGCGCGACGACCACCGACGGAGTGGTTGGCGAGCCCGGGTCAGCGCCGGGCAGTGCCGTCTTGGTGCCGGCGGCCGGGGCCGCACCGTTCGGCGACGGCAGCGGGCGCGACATTTCGGGGCGTACGCCGGAATCGGAGCTGGGGATGCTCGTGACGCGGGTCGTCGACCATCCGGGCTTCGCCCCGGAGCTACTGGCCCTGACCGCGGTGGAGGTCCTCGGGCCCGGCGCGGCCGAGTGGGGCCGGCGGCTGCGGGAGTTGTACCCGGGGGCGCGGGCGGACGGGCTGGCCCGGCTGGCCAACCGGCGCTTCGTCCGGCAGGCCGGCGTCGGTGGGGCGACCGCCGCGTTGAGCGGAGTCTTCGCGCCGGTGGTCGAACTGGCGGCGGTGCTCTGGTCGCAGGCGAACCTGGTGCTGCACCTGGCGGCGGCGTACGGCCATGATGCGGCGCATCCGGACCGGGCGGCGGAACTGCTGATGTTGGCCCAGGTACACCCGGACCTGGCGAGCGCGGAGGCGGCGGTGGCGGCGGCGCGGGCGGCGCAGAGACCGGAGGATAAGCCCGGACTCCGCGCGGTCGAGGCGGCCTGGCGGCTGGCGGCCCCGCTGGCCGCGCAGGCGGGTGGCTGGCTGGCGCTGCGGCTGGTGTCCCGGCTGCTGCCGGGTACGGCGGCACTGACCGCAGCGGCCGGCAACTCGGCGGGGGCCGAACGCCTGGCCGCCCGAGCCGCCACCCTCTACCGCCCACCCCACCGCCCACCCCGTGAGCCGTGAGCCGGTTGACCAAGAAGTTTCGTCACGACACGCCAGGCGGACAGACGCAAACCTCTTGATCGACTTCGAAAAGGCGGCCCGGGACTGGACTGGTCAGAGCCAGGTGAACCATTCTCGGGGTAGCAGGGCGTAGCCGAGGAAGGCGACGATGTCGAGCAGGGCGTGGGCCACGATCAGCGGCATCACCCGGCGGGTACGCAGGTAGAAGAGGCTGAACACCACCCCCATCACCGCGTTGCCGAGGAACGCGCCGAACCCCTGGTAGAGGTGGTACGAGGCGCGCAGCAGCGCGCTCGTGGCGATGATCGCGCCGACCCGCCACTGGAGCTGACGCAGCCGGGTCATCAGGTAGCCGACCACGATCACCTCCTCCAGGATGCTGTTCTGGAACGCGGCGAGGATCAGTACCGGCACCGTCCACCACAGGTCGGGCAGGGCGGCCGGCACCAGGGTGGCGTTGATGCCGAGCTGGGCCGCCGCCCAGAACAGCGCCAGGCCGGGGAGGCCGATCAGCGCCGCCAGACCGGCGCCCCGGGCCAGGTCGGACCCGGGTCGTCCGAAGTCCAGGCCGAGGGTCCGTACCGGATCGCCGGGGTCCCGCGCCAGCAGGTGTACGGCGAGCAGCACCGGCAGCAGCGCGAAGACGATGCCGAGCAGTTGGTACGTCAGGTCCAGGTAGGGGCGGGCCGACGCGGAGGTGTTCAAGGCGGCGGTCTGCCGCGACAGGCCCCCCTCGGCGGTCAACTTCGCGATGATCGACACGGCGGCGTAGACGGCCGACTGGCCGAGGGAGAGGCCGAGTACCAGCATCGTCTCGACGCCGAGTGTCCGGCGGGACACCGGACGGGTGAGCTCAACTGTCACCGGACCACTCTGCCCGACCGGAGGCGCTCCCGGTGACACCCGCCCACCGGCGAACAGCCCTCACGATGCGATCGCACATTCTGTGCGACCTTCATGCACGCTCCGTGGAGATTCTGTCTGGGCCCGATCCGCCGTCAGAAGAAGGAGCGCCCCCGGTGGACAACTTCGCGCGGCTGCTGAAGGAGAGCTGGACCCTGGTCGAGGAGGACCGGGTCCGGCTGAGCGGTCACTTCTACGCCCGGCTCTTCCTCCTCGACCCCGAGCTGCGCAAGCTCTTTCCGGTGCAGATGACCGGCCAGGGCGACCGGCTGCTCGAAGCGATCATCGCGGCGATCCACACGGTGGACGACCCGGAGGGCTTCGACGAGTTCCTCCGTGCGCTCGGCCGGGACCACCGCAAGTACCACGTCGAGGCGGCCCACTACGACACCATGGGCGTGGCGCTGCTGGACGCGTTGCGCAGCACTGCCGGCGACGGCTGGAACCTGGAGTACGACCAGGCGTGGCGGGACGCGTACGCGGCGATCGCCGAGAAGATGCTCGCCGGGGCGGCGGCGGACGACGACCCACCGTTCTGGCACGCCGAGGTGCTGACCCACAAGCGGTACGGCCCGGACACCGCCGTCCTCACCTGCCGGGCGTTGCAACACCCGTTGACCTGGAAGGCGGGTCAGTACGTCAGCGTGGAGGTGCCCCGCCATCATCCCCGGGTGTGGCGGACGTACTCGATCGCCAACGCGCCGAACGATGACAACGTGCTGGAGTTCCACGTGCGTACGCCGGCCGACGCCGCCGGTTGGGTCTCCGGCGCGTTGGTCCGGCGGACCGGGCCGGGCGACCTGCTGCGGGTGGCCGCGCCGATGGGGTCGATGACCGTCGACCGCTCGTCCGAGCGGGACATTCTCTGCGTCGCCGGTGGCGTCGGACTGGCCCCGATCAAGGCGCTCGTCGAGGAGTTGGCCGGTTACAACCGGGCCCGTTGGGTGCACGTCTTCTACGGCGCCCGCACGGCGGCGGACCTCTACGGTCTGGACCGGCTGCGGGAGTTGGTGGCCGCCCACCCGTGGCTGTCGGTGACGCCGGCGTGCAGTGACGACCCGGAATTCGACGGCGAGCAGGGCGACATCTCCGACGTGGTGGCCCGGTACGGGCCGTGGACGACCCACGACTGCTTCGTCTCCGGATCGGCATCGATGGTGCGCGCCACACTCCGAGTGCTGGCCGCCGACGACGTACCGCCGCAGCGGACCCGGTACGACACGTTCGGCAACCTGTAGAGCTTTGCTCCCCCCGAACCGGGGCGCGTGCCCCTGCCCCCTGGGGCACGCGCCCCGGCCCCCGATCGGGCGGACCGGCACCGCCCCGCGCCACCTCGTCCGTCCGGCCGTCGTTCCCACCCGGGCGGGCGGGGTCGCGCCCCGGAGTCGTGCCCGGTCAGTAGCGCCACGGGTGGCCGGATTCCCGGTACTCCTCGATCGGCACCAGCGGCACTCCGGGTGCCATGCGGTCGACGTAGAGCCGGCCCTCCAGGTGGTCGATCTCATGTGCGACCAGCCGGGCCATGCCGAATTCGAAGGAGGTGATGATCCGACCGCCGTCGAACTGCGCGTGTTCCACGTCCAGTCGTAGCGGTCGCGGCACCAGCCCGCGATGGTCGAAGAAGGAGAGGCACCCCTCGTACTGTTCGTCGGTGTGTGGTGCCGCATCGACCACCCGAGGATTGAGCAGCACGACGGGCTCGGCGGTGCGGTCCGGCGGGCGGACCACCGCGGCGGCTCGGTCGATGTCGAGCTGCGGGGCGGCGATTCCCACCCCCTTGGTGAAGGGGTGCAGTTCGTCCAGCCGGGCCAGCGCGGTGATCAACCGGTCGACGATCTCCCGGGCGAGCGGTTCCTCGCGCGGCAGGTCGAACGGGCGGGCCGGCTGGCGCAGCAGATCGGCACCGCGCTGCACGATGCCGAGCCCACGCATCCGGTCCGACGGTCGGACGCGCCCGCCCTCCGCCTCGGGCTCCGGCTGGGCCCGGAATCGCCACTGCAAGCGGTACCTGGCGTTCAGCGGTGGCTCGTCGGTCGCCCAGTCGAAGATCGCCCGGTCGCCCTCGTCGCGGCGGGTCACCGCCGTCCGTAGCGGGCCCTCCTCCGCCGACAGCGAGGTCTCCGCGCCCCAGACCTGCGGGTCCAGGGCCACCGGCAGGTCCAGGCGTACGGCGAGGTGCCGGGTCGGTACGCGGACCGCGCGCTGGAACCACGGCCCCCACTTGTCCCGCCCGACGGTGTACGCGTACTCGATGGTGGCGCGGCGGCCGGGGTAGAGCGGGAAGCGACGTTCAGCGTTCTCGAAGAGCAGCCAGATCTCCTTGAACGCGTCCCGGTCGTGCTTGGCGCGCCAGTGCATCGTCTCCCGCTCGCCGGACTCCTCGCGGCAGGCGACCAGTTGCAGTTCGGCGAAGCTGAGCGGGTGTTCCCGGTGGTGGCGGTTGGAGCGGCCCGGGTCGCTGGGGTAACGGTCGACGGCCACCCGGATCAGGTATCGGGTGACCGGCTCGACACCGGCGTTGTACAGCTCACGCCGGATGACGCAGCGGTAGGCGTCGTCGGTGTGGGTGAGCACGGCCGTCTCGCGTTCGACGATCAGACCGGTGCCGGGCGGCATCCACTGGCCGGGCAGGCTGGCTTCCCGCTGGTTACGGTCGCTGCGGGCGTGGCGAAGGTCGTCGTACTCGCGGAAGCGCTGCCAGATCGCGCCGCTGGCCTCCAGGACGGCCTCGGCGCGACGGGCGAAGTCCTCCGTCGGTCGGTGCCGGCGTCCCTCGACGTGACTGACGTACGAGGGGTCGAAGCCCATCAGGGTGGCCAGTTGTTTTTTGGACAGCCCCCGCTCCGTCCGGTGCCGGGCGAGTTCGGCGGCGAAGGAGTCGGCAGCCCGATCGAGCGGTGAGGTCGTCATCAGCTTCCTCGTAGCCGGGAGTACCAAGTTTCACGTTGAGTCGCCGGCCACACACACATCTGGCACCTAGTCGACAAGAACCTTGACTGATGAACGTTTCATACCGATACTGCCCCGAGTCTCCAGGCCGACACCGACAGTAGTTTTCACCCCGCCCGCGACCCGGGTTGCCCGCCTCACCCCACCGTCGGGTTCCCCTGTGCCCGAAAGTGTGGTTAGGCTAGCCTTAGTACGACCATGGACGCTTCGGATCGAGTGGGTCAGGTGACGCGGGGGTGGATCAGGTGACAGCGGTGCTGCCCCTTCGGGATCCAGCCGCCACACCCCTGACGCCGGTCACCGCGACCCTGCGGGCAATGTTCGGCACCGACGACCTTCCCGGGCTGGCCCCGGGCCTGCTGGTCGCCGACGAGGCCGGTTGGGCCCCGGCGACCGCCCTGACCGGTACGCGACTGCCGGAGCTGCTCGAATCGGCGGTCCGGCTGTGGGGTGGCACCCCACACGCCTCCGCCGCGCTCGCCTGGAAGGCGTACAGCTACTGGGCGGCGCTCCCGGTGGTGCTCGGCTGGGCCACCGCTCGGCGAGTGCCGCTGCTCGACCACACCGAGGCGCTGATCCACTTCGCCGATCGGCGCGCCCTGGTGACCGTCGGCCTACGCGAGTCGATCCCGGTCGCGGTGCTGCCCAACGATCCGCTGGCGCTCGCCGGGCTGCCCCAGGTCCGAGTGGTGGCCGACGAGCGGGAGCTGCTCGCCGCACTGCGCGCCACGCTGCTGGACGGGCACCTGTCGCCGGTGATCTCCGCGATCCAGGGCGAGGTCCGCATCGGTGCCCGCACCCTCCTCGGCTCGGTGGCGTCCGGCATCGCCCACGGGCTGCTGCGGGCCGCCGACGGCTTGCCCGGTTCTGCGGTCGAGGCGATCGACACGCTGCTCGACGCGCTCGGCCTGGCCGACCTGGTGGAGCTGGTGCCCGGCCCGAACGGCGAGCCGATCGTGCAGCGCCGCACCTGCTGCCTGGCCTTCACCCTGCCCCAGCCGAAGGTCTGCCAGGGCTGCTGTATCCGCAGCTGAGTCGGCCCGTCACTCATCCCGTCAGCGGGCGCACGTCCCAGATCCAGACACCACCGGCGTACCCGGGTTCGATGCCGGTCAGCTCGGTCATCCCGGTACGCAGCGCGCCGGCGTGTTCGTGCGGCCCGAGGATCACCACGCCGGCCCGCCAGTACCGCAGGTCCTCCACCGCCTCCCGGCGGGTCCGCTCGGTGATCGGCGGCACCTCGCCGGTGCGTCGGATGGTGCCGAAGAAGGTGCTGGTGGGGCGCGGGGACGCGGAGAAGAGGGCGACCCGGTTCCGGCCCGGCCGGGTGTCCGGTCCGAGGAAGTAGCCACGAGCGATCGGCATCTCCTGGCGGGTACGGGCGGACCAGCGCAAGGGCTCGGCGTACTCGGTGTCAGGCAGCGGCAGGGTCACCACGCTGCGCCCACCGGTGAGGTAGGGACGCCAGGCACCCGAGGTGACGAACTCGGGCACCGGTTCGAGCCGTTTCGTCGGCAGCGGGGTGGGCAGCACCGGCACCAGCGCCATCGCCAGTCCGGTCGCTGCGGCGAAGCGGATCTGCGACCGGCGGTCCGGATACCGGGCCGTCAACTCGCGGACCTTCGCCGCGCCGTACGCCAGGATCAGCCCGATGATCGGGGTGATGGCCAGCGCCCAGCGGGTCGGCACCACCGAGTGCAGCACCGGCAGGCCCTCCAACAGCGCCCAGGGTCCGGGTACCCCGGTTCCGCGACGGTCGAAGCGGATCTCCCGGCCGAGCGAGAACACCGCGAAGAGCAGCCCGAGCACGGCCAGACCGATCACCACGGCGCTGCGCCGCAGCCACCACACCAGCGCCACCACGAGGATCACCAGCGGCCAGCCGAAGAAGGCATTCTCCTCGGTCGGGTTCTTGGCCAGTCCGGCGGCGCTGCGGGCGTCACCGGCCAGCGACTCGCGGGAGTAGGCGAAGTACGAGGCCAGGTCCGTGGAGTAGCCCCGGATCAGCCAGGGCAGCCCGTGGTAGGCGCCGGGGCCGAAGAACTGCACGTACAGCGGGTAGGCCAGCAGCACGGCGGAGACCACGGCGGCCATCCCGAGCCCGGCGGCGAACGGTCGGACCCGGGCCCGCAGCTCGGGCCGGCCGATCACCATCGCGACGATCACCACGGCGAGGCCGATCGCGGTCATCAGCAGGATCTCCAGGTTCAGGAACGCCTGCCAGACGATCACCAGGGCCAGCAGCAGACCGTTGCGCAGCCACCGCCCGGGTTCGGCGAGCCGCAGGGTACGCCAGATGATCAGCGGCACCACGTACTGCGACACGATGTTCGGATGCGCATTGGCGTGGGAGACCATGGCTGGGGCGTACGCGCAGAAGGCGGCCCCCAGCCAGGCCGGCCCGCGCGAACCGGGCACCACCACCCGGGAGATCAGGAAATACCAGGCGGTGGCGGTGGCGATCATGCCGAGGGTGAGAAAGAGCAGGAACGCGGCCCGGGTGCCGAACAGCAGGGTTACCGGAGTCATCGGCAGAGATACGGACAGAACAGACGTATTTGCCATCAAATTGACGGATTCCGGGACATTCATCCGGCCCGACGAGAACGGATAGGCCAATTCCGTGACAACCCGGGCACCGTGCGCGAGCATCCATTCGAATTGCGCCATATCGGTCGGATTGTCGCGAATACCGTCGTCAGGATTCAGCCACATCCGTCCGGTGACCCAGAAGCCGAATGCGGCGAAGCTCGCCACCGCCAGGGCATCCTTCCATCGCCCCGAGCCGCCCTCGCCCCGCATGCGTCCCGGCCGGACCGCGGCATTTCCCGCCTCGGACTGCGCGTCAGGTCGGCCCGAATCGGGAGTAGTCATAACAATTCGCAGCGTAGTCGGCCCATGTGGTCAGCGTGCAGGGTTCGGGGCACTGGCGTAGTATCGGTCAAGTTCTCTGGCTATCACCGATCGTGCACCCCCACCCCCGACCGCTAATTCGGCCATCACGGGCCCCGATATCCCCGCCGTCCGGGCGGATGGTTCACTCAGTCGGTCCCGGCACGGGTCGAGTCGTATCGTGAGGAATCGACGCATGGCAGAAATCACTGGGGATCAGCGCGTGCAGTCCGAGGTCCTGGAGGGCCTCGCGACGGCGGTCAATCACCGGCGCTGGTTCGTCGAGCTGGCCGTGCCCTACCTGGGTGACAACCCCATCGAGATCGGTAGCGGCCTCGGCGACTACGCCCTGGAGTGGAGCGAGAACTTCCCCCGGTTCACCGCCACCGAGGCCGACCCGGACCGCCTGGTGGCCCTCAAGGAGCGCCTGGCTGACCGACCCTCGATCGAGGTACGCCAGATGCTGCTGCCCAACCCCGAGCGCGGTGACTACAGCGCCGCGGTCTCGTACAACGTGCTGGAGCACATCGAGGACCACGTCGGAGCGCTGCGCAGCATGGGCCAACTGGTCCGGCCCGGCGGAGCCGTCGTCATCATCGTGCCGGCGTTCCAGTTCGCGATGAGCCCGGCGGACATCGCCACCGGCCACGTCCGGCGGTACACGAAGAAGACCCTGGCCGACGCGATGACCGAGGCGGGCCTACGGGTGGAAAAGATCCACTACGCGAACGCGCTCGGCCTGATCGGCTACTTCATGGCCACGAAGGTCTTCCGGCTGATGCCGAAGGAGGGCCCGATGGTGAAGGTCTACGACACCCTGGTCCTCCCCGCCACCAAGGCCGCCGAGCAGCTGGTCCGCCCGCCCTTCGGCCAGTCCGTCTTCGCCGTAGCCCGTACCCCCGCCTGACCAACCCCCGGCTGGTCCCGACGCAGCGTCCCCGTTGACCATGAGGTTGGCGGCACTCTCAGAGCCAACCTCATGATCAAACTGGGGATGGGGGCGAGTCAGCCGGCGATCTGGTAGGTGGGGCGGGTGGTGGCTCGGGCCAGGGTGTGGAAGGCCAGGTTGAAGCCGACGTAGGCGGGGGTCGCCTCCGGGGTGACGTCGAGACGTTCGACGTCGAGGGCGTGCACCGCGAAGACGTACCGGTGCGGGCGGTCACCGGGCGGCGGCGCGGCACCGCCGAAACCGCGCTCCCCGTAGTCGTTGCGTACGGTGAACGCGCCCTTCAGGTCCTGCTCGGCCGCGCCGCGTGGCAGTTCCGTCACGTCGGCCGGCAGGTTGACCAGCACCCAGTGCCAGAAGCCACTGCCGGTCGGCGCGTCCGGGTCGAAACAGGTCACCACGAAGCCCTTGGTCTCCGCCGGGAAGCCCGACCAGGCCAGATGCGGCGAGACGTTGTCGCCACCAGTGCTGCCGTGGGCGTGAGCCGCGTCCATCGGCTCACCGTTCCGCACATCTTCACTGGTCAGCGTGAAGGAGGCGACGGTCGGCAGCAGCTCGTACGGGTCCGGAGCGATGGGACGTTCCAGGGTCATCGACACAGGTCCTTCCGGTGGAAGTGGTGTTCTGCGCCCCTTTCATACCCTGTGACGCGCTGACATTCGACAGAACCGGCCCCGAGTCCGCCGTAACCGAGAGCGCCTCACAGCGGTTGTCACCCTGCAACATCTAGCGAAGGAGTCTCTTGGCCGGGGTCTGGCGTGACTTCATCACCGCCGTCATCGATGCCGTGCGTCGACGGGACGAGGCGGCCCTCAGCGACGAACGCCGCCGGGCACTGGACCGGCTCGCCGACGAGAAGATCCGCGAGGAGCAGCGAAAACGCCCTCCGGAAAGCAGCTCAGGCGGCTGAGGGTCACCTCGACCTGCCGCCGCTTGTCGCTGGCACGACCCGACCGGCAGCGCCTACGGATGCTCGTCGGTGATCGCGATGACCTCGTCGAGGCGGTCCAGAGCCGCCTGCAGGTCGTCGACCTTGGCCTGGATACGGTCGCGCTCGGCGCGCAGCATCGCTCGCTGCTCGGCGTCGGTGTGCCCGGCTCGCCAGCAGGGCAGCAGTTCCGCGATCCGCTGACTGGTCAGGCCGGCGGCGTACATCTGCTGGAAGAAGCGCACCAGGGTGATGGCCTCAGGCCGGTAGCGGCGCTGACCGGACGGGCTGCGCTCCGCGGTGAGCAGCCCCTGCTGCTCGTAGTAGCGCACGGCGCGTACCGAGACGCCGGCGGCCCGCGCCACCTCGCCGATGCGGATCAGCCGCTCGGCCGCGGTCCCCGTGTCGGTCATGGTGACTCCTCTCACTCCGGCGCTGACGAGCAGCACTTGCCTCTGACGTCAACGTCAGGTTCTAGCGTAGCGGGCATGGATATCAACAACTCGGTTGCCCTCGTCACCGGAGCCAATCGCGGCCTGGGCCGCGCCTTCGCCAAGCGCCTGCTCGAACGGGGCGCCCGCAAGGTCTACGCGACAGCCCGCCGACCGGAGACCGTCGATCTGCCCGGGGTCGAGGTGCTGCCGCTCGACATCGCCGACGCCGCCTCCCTACGCGCCGCCGCCGAGGCCGCCCCGGACGTCTCGCTGCTCGTCAACAACGCGGGAATCCAGACCGGCACCGACCTGGTGACCGGCTCACTGGACGCGGTGCGGCACGAGCTGGAAACCAACGTGCTCGGTCACCTAGGAATGATCCGGGAGTTCGCGCCGACGCTCGCCCGCAACGGCGGGGGCGCGATCGTCAACGTCCTCTCCGCCATGTCGTGGTTCGGGGTCAGGGGCGCCAACGCCTACCACCTGACCAAGGCCGCCGCGTGGGCCATGACCAACGGCGTCCGCCTGGAACTCGCCGAGCAGGGCACCCTCGTGACGGCAGTCCACCTCGGCCTCGCCGACACCGACATGTCCGCGGACTGGCCCGTGGTCAAGATCGCACCGTCGGATCTGGCCGACGCGGCGCTCGACGGTGTCGAGGCGGGATCCGCCGAGGTCCTCGCGGACCAGTGGAGCCGGGACGTCAAGTCCCGACTGACGCTGAGGCCGGAAGAGTTCAACGCCGCGATGGATCGCGCCCTGGCGGCGCTGACGGCGGCCTGAGCCGCTCTCCACGAGCATCCGGACCGCCGCTCTGGGGCTCCTGCTCGCTGTCCAGATAAGCGGAGGGTGTGGGATTCGAACCCACGAAGACATTGCTGCCTTACCGGTTTTCAAGACCAGCGCCATCGGCCACTAGGCGAACCCTCCTGGACCACGCGGTGCGTGGCTGTGCCTAGTCTGCCACGCCGCGTACGTCAGCGAACGGCCGAGCTACCCGGTGCGCCGTGACCACTGACGGTGGGTGGTGGCCCGGGGTCGCCGACGTGGAGTCGGCCCGGGATCGGGTAAGACTGGGCCATGCGAGCGATCACCATTGCGGAGCCCGGCGGACCTGACGTACTGAGCTGGAGCGAGGTACCGGACCCGCAGCCGGGTCCGGGTGAGGTGGTCGTGGACGTGCGGGCCACCGCGGTGAATCGGGCCGACCTGTTGCAGCGGCAGGGGCACTATCCGCCTCCGCCGGGCGCGCCCGCGTACCCCGGGTTGGAATGCTCGGGGGTGGTCAGCGCGACCGGTCCCGACGTGGCCGGCGTGCGGGTGGGAGACCAGGTCTGCGCGCTGCTGGCCGGCGGCGGGTACGCCGAACGGGTGGCCGTGCCCGCCGGGCAGTTGCTGCCGGTGCCGGCCGGCGTCGATCTGGTCGACTCCGCCGGGTTGCCGGAGGTGGCGTGCACGGTCTGGTCGAACGTGGTGCAGGTGGCCCGTCTGACGGCGGGAGAGACGCTGCTGGTGCACGGCGGTGGCAGCGGGATCGGCACGTTCGCGATCCAGCTCGGTGCCGCGCTCGGCGCAACAGTGGTGGCGACCGCACGGGCCGCCAAGCACGAGCGGCTGCGTGAGCTGGGCGCCGACCTGCTTGTCGACTACCGGGAGCAGGACTTTGTCGAGGAGGTTCGGCAGGCCACCGACGGCCGGGGCGCGGATGTCGTCCTGGACATCATGGGCGCGTCGTACCTGGGGCGGAACGTGGCCGCCCTGGCCGCCGACGGGCGGCTGGTGGTGATCGGCATGCAGGGCGGCCGCAAGGGTGAGTTGGATCTGGGTGCGCTGTTGGCCAAGCGCGGCACGGTCGCGGCCACCGCGCTGCGCTCTCGGCCGTTGGAGCAGAAAGCCGCGATCGTACGCGGGGTACGCGAGCAGGTCTGGCCGCTGGTCGAGGCGGGCCGGGTGCGTCCGGTGATCGACCGGCGGCTGCCGATCATCGACGCGGCGCAGGCGCACCGGCTCGTGGAGTCGAACGAGCACGTCGGCAAGGTGCTGCTCACCGTCGGCTGAGCCTGATCACGTGCCGGCCACCGACACGGGCAGCCGGCCCGGGAAACTAGCCGGGCAGTACGAGTCGGGCGCCGGGGCCCTCACCGCCCAGATTGTCCTCCGGGTTGTAGAGGGTGCAGCGGCGCAGCGAGAGGCAGCCGCAACCGATGCAGGCGTCCAGGTCGTCGCGGAGCCGACTCATCAACCTGATCTTTTCGTCCAGCCGGGCCCGCCAGGTCGTGGAGAGCTTGGCCCAGTCCTCGGCGGTGGGGGTACGGGAGGCCGGCAGCGAGTCGAGCGCGGACCGGATCTCCTCCAGCGAGATGCCGACCTGCTGGGCGATCCGGATGAACGCCACCCGGCGCAGCTCAGTGCGGTGGTAGCGGCGTTGGTTGCCGCTGGTCCGCTCGGCCCGGATGAGCCCCAGCCGCTCGTAGTAGCGCAGCGCGGACTGTGCCACCCCGCTTCGGGCGGAGAGTTGACCGATGGTCAATGCTTCCTGCATCACGTCGCCTTGAGTTGAACCTCGCTTCAACTTGCAGGCTATCCGTATGACCACACTCGCCACCACGGCCCGGGTCGCCGAGGCCGCCGCGCCGCTCGACGGGCGCGATCCGGTCGCACCGCTGCTGGAGCGCGTTCGCGCCGGCCGGCAGTTCGGTGCCAACGTCCTGTCCACCCTCGACGTGCTCCAGGTGCTCTACGACCGGGTGCTGCGGATCACCCCGGCGACCGTCGACGACCCCGACCGCGACCGTTTCCTGCTCTCCAAGGGTCACGCCGTAGCTGGCTACTATGCGCTGCTCGCCGCGAAGGGCTTCATCCCGCCTGACTGGCTGGACGACCAGGGCGGGCCGTCGAGTCGGCTCGGCGACCATCCCGACCGCACCCTGATTCCGGGCGTGGAGATCGGCTCGGGTTCGCTCGGGCACGGCCTGGGGCTGGGCGTCGGCACCGCCCTCGGGCTACGCGCCCAGGGCCGGCCCGACCCCCGGGTGTACGTGCTGCTCGGCGACGCCGAACTCGACGAGGGCTCCAACCACGAGGCGATCGCGTACGCCGGAGCGGTCGGCCTCGGCAATCTGACCGCGATCGTGGTGGACAACTCCTCCGCCACCCACGGCTGGCCGGGCGGAGTGGCCACCCGGTTCACGGTCAACGGGTGGACCGCCGCGACTGTCGACGGGCGGGACCGGGACGCCCTCCACCCGGCGCTGACCGGGCACCACGGCCACCGGCCGCACGCCGTCGTAGCGCTCGTCAGGGACGGTGAGTGATCGTGCGGGACACCTTCGTGGCCACCACAACCGCCTTCCTGGACGATCCGCGGACCGTCATCGTGCTGGCCGACATCTCCGCCGCGGCGTTCGCTCCGGCCGCCGCCCAACACCCCGACCGGGTGATCAACGTCGGCATCCGGGAGCAGCTCATGGTGGGAGTGGCGGGGGGCCTGGCACTGACCGGGCTGCGCCCCATCGTGCACAGCTACGCGCCGTTCCTCGTGGAGCGGACGTACGAGCAGATCAAGCTGGACCTCGACCACCAAGGGGTGGGAGCGGTGCTGGTCAGCGTCGGGGCGTCGTACGACCGCGCGGCAGCCGGCCGCACCCACCTCGGCCCGGCGGACGTCGCACTTATCGACACCCTGCACAACTGGACGGTGCACGCCCCCGGCCATCGGGACGAGGTACCCGGGTTGCTGCGCGACGTGGTCTGCGGCCAGGAATCGGCGTACGTGCGGCTCTCCACCCAGAGCAACGCGCAGGCGTACCCGGAAGCGGGCGACCTGCGGGTGCTCCGGGACGCCGGCCCGGGGGCGGCGCTGCTGGTCGCGGTCGGTCCCACGTTGGACGCGGCCCTCGACGCGACCTCGGACCTGCCGGTCACCGTGGCGTACACCCACCGCCCGCGCCCGTTCGACACCACCGGCCTGCGGGCGCTCGCGAACAGTGCGGTGATCCTGGTCGAGCCGTACCTGGCGGGCACCTCGACCCGGCTGCTCTCGGACGCGCTGGCCGACCGGCCGCACCGGTTGTTGGCGCTCGGGGTCCGCCGCGAGGAACTGCGGCGGTACGGTTCCGCGGCGGACCACGCGCGGTGGCACGGGCTGGACGCGACCGGACTGCGCCGCTCGATCACCGATTTCCTGTCGCCGGCGCTGGTCTGAGCGCGTGCCGGTCCGCGGCATGTCGCGGTCTCCGAGGCCGACGTACGGCCCGACATGCCGCAACCGGCGCCGGTCCCGTCGCAGCCGGCGGGACGGTCAGCGGGCCGAGGCGTCGGGGTTACGGCGGGTGCGCTCCCGGCCGAGGATCCAGATCGCCTCGACGCCGTCCCGCCAGGTGATCTTCTTGCCTTCCTCGCGCCCCCGCGCCCGGTAGCTGATCGGCACCTCGTACGGCCGGATGCGGCGACGCAGCAGCTTGCCGGTCACCTCGGCCTCCATACCGAACCCTCGGGATCGGACGTCCAGCGAGCGGTACAGCGCGACCGGCATCAGCTTGAAGCAGGTCTCCAGGTCTCCGATGTAGGAGTTGAACAGCACGTTCGCCGCCATGGTGACGCCCTTGTTGCCCATCACGTACCAGAAGCTGTAGGCGCTGTGGCTGCCGAAGGTGCGGTTGCCGTAGACCACCGTCGCCCGCCCGTCCAGCACCGGGGCGAGCAGCTTGGGGATGTCCTGTGGGTCGTACTCCAGGTCGGCGTCGAGGATGACCATGTACTCGCCCTCGGCGTTGGCCACCGCCGTGCGGATGGCCGCGCCCTTGCCCGCGTTGCGCTGGTGCGTGATGACCCGCAGCCGGGCGTCGTCGGCGCGCCCGAGGATCTCCCCGGTGCCGTCGCGGCTGCCGTCGTCGACCACCACGAGCTCGATCTCGCATGGGTACTCGACCGCCAGCGCCTGCTTGAGGGCATCCGCGATGCGTTCTTCCTCGTTGTATACCGGCATGAGGATCGACAGCTTCACGGGAATCTCCACGAGGGCGGGTAACGTTTCGGCCATAGCCTAGCCCGGCAGGTCAGCCGAGTGGCGACGACCACCGATGGCGATCCACGGCCGGGCACTCAGACTGATGGTGTTTACTTCCGCCATGTCGGCCGCCGGCTTCCCGTTCGTCCTGGTTCCCGTCGCCGCCCTCATTCTGCTCAGCGTGGCGTTACGGCCACGCAACGTGGAGACCGTGGCGCCGCGGCGACTCGCGGCGCTCCGGGCGACCCTCGCCGTCGGTGCCTTCGCGGTGACCACCGTCGAGGTGCTGGGCGCGCTGCGGCTGCTCACCGCGCCCGCCTTCGGCCTGGCCTGGCTGCTCTTCCTCGCGGTGGCGGCAGCGGCCGCCGGGTGGCGCCGACGGGCCGACGCCACGGCCCGCAAGGCCGAAGTGCCTGCCAGGGTCCCGGTCGAAGGTGCCGGTGCCTCGTCACCGGACTCCCCCCACTCCATTTCGCCCGGACCAGCGGGCGTCCTCGCGGAGCCGTCGGGCACGCGGGTCGCCACGGTCACCGTGGGACCGGACCGGCCGTCGACACCGTCCGGACCGGACCGACCGCTGGCCGGCGGCTGGCGCGACGCCGCCAGCGCCTTCTGGCGTACGGCGAGCCGTGGGGAGCGGCTGCTGGCCGGTACGGTCGCCGGACTGCTCCTTGTCGAACTGCTGATCGCCCTGCTGGCCGCACCCAACAACTACGACTCGCAGACCTACCACCTGCCCAAGGTGGAACGCTGGGTGGCCCAGGGCGACCTGACGTTCTGGGCGACCGCGATCCACCGCCAGGTGACCATTCCGCCGGGCGCCGAGTACCTGCTGCTGCACCTGCGGCTGCTCACCGGCGGCGACGCGCTGCACCACCTGGTGCAGTGGGCCGCCGGACTGGTCTGCCTGCTCGCGGCCGCCCGGGTGACCGCGCAGCTCGGCGGCGGCCGGCGGGCCCAGTTGCTCACCGTGTTCCTGCTGGCCAGCACGCCGATGGTGACGCTGCAGGCGACCAGCACCCAGACCGATCTGGTCTGCGCCGCCTGGGTGCTCTGCGCCGGCACGCTCGCGTTGGACGGGCTGCGCCGCCGAGCGCACCTGGGTGACCTGCTGGTCCTCGGGGCGGCCACCGGCCTGACCGCGGTCACCAAGACCAGTGGCCTGCTCGCGGTCGGTCCGCTGCTGGTGCTCTGGGGGGTGGGCCAGCTACGCCTGGCGTACGCCGACCGGCCGGCCACGCACCGCCGGACTCCGGTCGCCGGAATCACTCGTACCGTCGGTGCCTCGGTCCTGATCCTGCTGGTCGCCGCCGCGGTGGTCGGCCCCTTCCTGGGCCGGGTGTACGCCGAGTTCGGCCACCCGCTCGGGCCGGAGCGGCTGCGCGAGTCGGTCCCGATGGAGCGGCACGACCCACCCTCGGTGCTGGTGAACGCGCTCCGGATCGCACACACCGCACTTGACACTCCGCTGGCACCGCTGCGCGAGGTGTCCGCCGAGGCGATCATCGGGGTGGCCGGACTGATCGGGGTCGACCCGCAGGACCGCGCGATCACGTTCGGGCGGGAGATCTTCCCGGTCGCGTCCTGGTATCCCGACGAGGACCGGGTTGCCTTCCCGCTGGCCGGTGCGCTTGCACTGATCGGTGCGGTGGCGGCGCTGCGTCGCCCGGCCCGGGTCAGTCCGGGCGCGGCGGGGGCGCTGCGCGGGTACGCCCTGGTGGTGGTCGTCGCCGTGGTGCTGCACACCGCGATGATCAAGTGGCAGCCGTGGGGGAACCGCCTGATCCTCTATGCCCTGGCGGCCTCGGTGCCGCTGGCCGGGCTCTGGCTCGACGCCCTCTTCCGTCGCTCGGGCCAGCTCGGCATCCGCCGCCGCGATCGGCGCGGTGGCCCGGCGGACAGCTACGGCAGACGGCCCGTGGCCGCCGGACTCGCGGTGACGGTGCTGGCCACCTGCGCACTGGCCGGGGTGTTGTCGGTGTCGTACGGCTTCCCGCGCCGGCTGGTCGGCACGGGCTCGGTCTTCACCACCTCCGACTGGGAGAGCCGGTTCGTGCGGCGTCCACACTGGGCGGATGAGTACCGGTGGGCCGCCGACGCGGTCCGGGCCGCCGACGCGCGCCGGATCGGGCTGTCCCAGCGCAACGACGACTGGGAGTACCCCTGGTGGTTGCTGCTCCGCGACGCGGACGGCACGCCGCCGGAACTACTGGCGCTCCAGTCGGTGCTGGACGACCGACCACCTGCCGATCCGGCCTCGGTCGACGCGATCCTCTGTGTCGGCAGCCGGAAAATCTGCACCGACCTGCTGCCCGCCGGCTGGCGGCTGGAGTTCCGCAGCTACGTCGGCTACGCCCTGCCCGAGCGGCGGTGACCGGGCAGCCGGCGGTGACCGGGCAGCGCGGCACGCCGAGCGGTCCGGGTGGAAAGGGGCCAATGGCCCGGTTCGGCGCAGCACGTAAGTATTCCGAGACGTATTCACATACCTGCATCGCACGCGTTACCGTCCGGTAACCCGATCGACGTCCCGCGATCGGACCGAAAGGAGTGCGTCGATGTCTGGTACCCACGCCAGGCGTGAACGGACACCTCGACGGCGCCTTGCCGAGGTCGCCGTCCTCGCCACCGCTCTCGTCCTGCCGATGCTGACCACGGCCTCACCCGCCGCCGCAGCCGACCGTCCCGCCGTCCAGCCGCTTCCCTCCCACCTCGAATCCATCCGCGCCGCCGAGGCCACCGCGCTCTACGGTGCTCCCGGCATCCGCCCGCTCGACCAGCGCCGCACCGCACTGATCACCATGGGCGACAGCCAGATCTCCGGCGAGGGGGTCGGCAACTACGTACCCGGCACCCACCAGCCGGGCAACTGGTGCGACCGCTCGTACGACCAGGCGGTCTTCCGCACCGGCATCGCCGCCGACGAGCGCTACAACATCGCCTGCTCGGGTGCCACACCGTGGAATCTGATCGTCGGCGGTCCCACCCAGCACAACGAGTTGAACCAGGGCGACCATCTCGCGATCAAGGCACGCAACACGCACATCAAGCTGATCTGGGTGGTGGCCGGCGCGAACGGCGACGGCACGATCCAGTTCGGCCCGGTCGCCACCGACTGCGCCGTCCGCCGCGTCTTCTTCCAGGGCCCCTGCTGGCCCACCTACACCGACCAGTGGACGGTACGCACCGACGGCAGCCGCCGAGCCGTCGAGGAGGCACTCACCGACATCCGCCGGACCATGACGAACGCCGGCTACCTCGGCTCCGACTACGAACTGGTGTTCATGTCGTACTCCAGCCCGGCCAGCCCGGACGTGGAGGACAACCCGAACTTCCCCGGCTGGTACTCCGGCGGCTGCCTGCTCTACCTCGCCGACGCCGCGTTCGCCCGGAACAAGGCGGTGCCGCTGTTCGAGTCGGCGCTGCGGGCGGCGGCGGCCAACACCGGCACCCGCTACCTCGACGCCAGCCGCCTCTTCCACGGCCACGAGGTGTGCACCGACAACACCTCGGTACGCGGGCTCTACATCGAGGTGGGGATCTGGGACGAGAACGCGGCCCGCCAGTCGTTCCACCCGAACTACCGGGGACACGGCATGTTCGCCCAGTGCATCACCCAGTTCTACGCCTCCGGCCAGCAGCAGGGCACCTGCGTCGACCCGGCCAGCACCGGAAACGGCCAGCTCTACCCCGGACTGATGGAGTTCCGGCAGCTGCGCAACGCCGCCACCGGCACCTGCGTGGACGGCAAGGGGTACAACTCACGCAACGGCACGGCGCAGCAGTCGTACCGCTGCCATGGCGGACGTAACCAGGGCTTCTGGTACGACCCGACCCGACAGTCGCTGCACTCCGAGCTCTCGCACGACCGCTGCCTGGACGTGGCCGGTGGTTCGCTGCGGTCGGGCACGGCGGTGAACATCCACGACTGCCATGGCGGCACCAACCAGAAGTTCACCATCTCCGGCAACCAGGTCCGCGCCGCCGGTGCAACAAACCTCTGCCTGGCCTTCGACAACCCGCTGCTCGGCACCCCCCGACTGCGCCTGGCCAGCTGCTCCGGCAGTTCCCGGCAGCAGTGGTCGTTCGAGTCGCGGTCGTTCGCCCAGCCCGTCGGGTACGGGCGGGACGACTTCATCGGCTCCCGGGTCTACTGACGCCGCGGGCAGGCCGGCCCGCCGGGCCCGGCAACAGGGTGATCGCATCGATCACCGCGCCGGGTCCGGCGGGTCCGCTGTCACTTCTGGTTGAACGGGACGACGATCAGGCGAGCCTGTGCCTGCTCGCCGTTCACGGTGCCGGCCACGCCCAGCTTGGTGCCGACCTTGATGTCCGTGGCGGCGATCGACTTGCGCCGTTCGATTACCCGCAGTTCGTCGGTGAAGGTCCAGGTCCGGGTGAAGCCGTCGGTCGACTTGACCGTGATCTTGTCGTCGGCGAGGTCGGTCACCTCGCCGCGCTGCACGGAGACGGTCTTCGTGCCGCCGTCCTTGGTCTGCACCACGACGTCGCCGTGCAGGGTGTTCTTGCGCAGCAGCACCCGGGCTGCCCGACGCTTGCGCCACTCCTCGACCCGCTCCTTGCGCTTGTTCGCCGCGCTCGGGGTCGGCTCCACCGGCGCGGCCACGGTCGCGTCGGGATCCAGCTCTGCCGGGTCGAGACCGAGCGCGGCCAGTGCCTGGCCCTCCGCGCCCATCGCGGCGACCACCTCGACGGCGCTCTCCTGCATCGCGCCCCGCTCGGCCTGGCCCACCCCGCAACCGGCGGCGGCCAACGCGACCGTCACCAGCAGCGCGCCGGTGGCGGTGAAGGATCCCCTGCGTGCCATTCCTCGTCCTCTCGTCGGTGCCGGTCTGCCGGATCTCGTCGCGCCGCGTCACGGCCGGCGCGGATCCGTGCACCCAGCCTGGACCCGCCGGATACGCCGACCGTCAGGCCGACGTTCGGATCAGGTAAGGAATCCCGGCAGCCGGATGGTGAACGCGGCCCCGCCCTCGGGCGCGTGCCCGGCGCCTATCTCACCGCCGAGCCGGCGGACCAGGCCGGCGGCGAGCGCGAGCCCGAGCCCGCTGCCGACCTTGCGTAGCCCTCGGTAGCGTTGGTGCAGCGCCCCGCGCTCGAAGGCCACCGTCAGGTCGTCGTCGGTCAGCCCCGGTCCGCCGTCGCGAACCTCGATCACACCACCGGCGCCCGGGTCGGCACCGGCCGGTCGGACCGCCAGCACCACCGGCGCACCGGGAGGCACCACCCGCAGCGCGTTCTCCAGGAGGCCGTCGATCACCTGTCGGATCCGCCCCGGGTCGGTGTACGCCGGCACCGGCTGCCCCGGCAGCTCGACCCGGAACGTCACCCCTACCGAGGCGCACCGGTCCGCCCAGGTCCGACCGGCGTCAGAGGCCAGGCCGGCCAGATCCACCGGCACCGGTTCGAGGGGGAAGTCGACCGCCTCCAGGCGGGCCAGGGCGAGCAGATCGGTGACCAACCGGTCCAGGTGCTCCGCCTCGGCGAGCATGGTCCGGCCGGTGTCGGCCGCCGCCGACGATTCGATCACCCCGTCGGCCAGCGCCTCGGCGTAGCCACGGATCGCGGTCAGCGGGGTGCGCAGTTCGTGCGAGACGGAGAGCAGGAACTCCCGCTGTCGTCCCTCACTCGTGGCCAGCGCGGCGGCCAGCCCGTTCAACGCGTACGCCAGGTCGGCCACCTCGGCCGGCGACTCGACCGGCACCCGGACGCTGCGATCGCCGGCCCGCAGCCGGGTCGCGACGAGGGCCGCCCGGCGGATCGGCCGGGCCAGGCGCCGGGCGAGCAGGAGGCCCGCGACCGCGCCTGCCGCCAGCCCCGCCAGCAGCGGCAGCCAGAGGCCGCGCAGCACCTGACGCCACACTCCCGCCCCGAGCGGACGGGTCAGCACCACGCCGTCGCCGGCGGCCAGCGCCCGGCCCTCGACGAGTGCCCGTTGCCCGTCGACAAGCCGCCGGCCGGAGAAATTCCGCCCGTTGGACACCCGCTTCACCACCTGGGGAGGCAGGCCGGCACGGTCGACAGCACCACCCGAGATCAGGTAGATGGTGGTGCCCTGGTTGCCGAGTTGGCGGATCAACCGCTCGCCGGCCAGTTCCCGGACCCGACCGGGGCGTGCCCGCAGCAGCTCGGCGGCGACCTGGGCCTGCGCCGCGAGCGCCTGCCGGTCCCGCCGCTCGGCAGCGCGGACCGCCACCGGCACCGCGACCACCGCGGTGACCAGAACCGACACCAGAGCCACCGCACAGGTCACCAGCACCGCACGCGCGGTGAGCGTACGGCCGGGACGGTCAGCCATCGGCGGCGTACCCGACTCCGCGATGGGTCCGGATCACGCTCGCCGCGCCGAGCTTCGCCCGAACCTGCGCGACGTGCACGTCGACGGTACGGGTGCCGGCGTGCGCCGCGTATCCCCAGACCGCGGCCAGCAGCTCCTCCCGCGAGAAGACCCGGCCCGGCCGGCTCATCAGGTGGGCCAGCAGGTCGAACTCGGTGGAGGTGAGCTGCACCGGGACGCCGTCGGCGGTAACCGACCTGCGGTCGGGGTCGACGGTGACCCGGCCGAGCACGACGGGCTGCGCGACGCCGCCTGGCGGGCCGGCGGCCCGGCGCAGCACCGCCCGCAGCCGGGCGACGAGTTCGCGAGGGCTGAACGGTTTGGTGACGTAGTCGTCGGCGCCCAGTTCCAGGCCGACGACACGGTCCACCTCGTCGTCGCGAGCGGTGAGGAAGATGACCGGCGTCCAGTCGCCGGCCTCCCGCAACCGACGACAGATCTCGGTGCCGGCCAGCCCCGGCAGGGCGATGTCCAGCACGCAGGCCACCGGACGCAACCGGCGGGCCGCCGCGAGGCCGGCACTGCCGTCCCGTTCGACGTGTACGCCGAAGCCGTCCCGGCTGAGGTAGAGCCGGACCAGGTCGGCGATGCTCGGTTCGTCCTCCACCACGAGGACCAGCCCGCGTTGTGGGTTCTCGGCGGTCACTGGGCCATGATTGCCGATCGACGAGACCCGGCAGCGTCGGGCTGTGTTCGGATTCGGTAAGAAGACCCGGTCAGTGGGCCACGACGGGCTGGAAGGCACCCGGTCGGGCGACGGGCGCCTCTGCGACGGTGGCCACGATCCGCGGCTGTGCGCTGCGTACGCGGGTGCGGAAGGCGTGATTGAGCAACGCGTCCAGCTGCCACACCTGCTTCGGGTGCTGGGTACGGATCAGGAAGCGCTCGCGGATGCCGTCGATCGCGGTGGCGGCCAGCTCCACGCAGTGCAGGCGCGGGTCGGGGCTCCAGGTGACGTGGCTCAGCTCGCGGAGCTCCGTGTTGAGGTGCAGGCGAAGCCGATGCAGCACCCGGGTCTGCCGGGTGACCACCAGCCTCCGGTGGGTGAGCAGCAGCAGATAATCCCCGTCGACCGGTCGGTCGGGCCGGCTGCACCGGGTTACCAGGATGGTGGCGTCGCCGGAGCCCACGCAACGGCGGAACACCGGCATGTGCCGACTGGCGGTCTGCACCGCCAGGCCGGCCTCGGCCGCAGCCGGAAGGAACGTTCGGGAGAAGACGTCCATGACCTGCCCAACGACCCTGCCCCCACCGTGACATGGCCGGCGGACATGCTTTCTGCAATTTCCACCCCACCCCACCTACCCACCGGCCCGCCCGACCGAGTTGATCAAGAAGTTTTGGTCGTCTGAGCGCCGAACGGAGACCAAAACTCCTTGATCAACCGGGATCGGACTGGGGGGTTAGAGGAGTTCGAGGATGGTGGCGTTGGCCATTCCGCCGCCCTCGCACATGGTCTGGAGGCCGTAGCGGATGTTGTTGTCGCGCATGTGGGCGAGCATCGTGGTCATGATGCGGGCACCGGAGCCGCCCAGCGGATGCCCCAGGGCGATCGCGCCGCCGCGCGGGTTGAGCCGCTCCGGGTCCGCCTCGGTCTCCGCCAACCAGGCCAGCGGTACGGGGGCGAACGCCTCGTTCACCTCGTACACCCCGATCTCCTCGATGCCCAGCCCCGCGCGACGCAGTGCCTTCGCGGTGGCCGGAATCGGCGCGGTCAGCATGGCGACCGGGTCGTCGGCCGCGACCACGGCGGTGTGGACGCGGGCCAGCGGGCGTAGCCCGTGCCGGCTGGCCCACTCGCTCGTGGTGACCGCGAGTGCGGCGGCACCGTCGGAGATCTGCGAGGCCGAACCGGCGGTGACCACACCGTCGGGACGGAACGGAGTGGGCAACTCGCCCAGTTTCTCCAACGAGGTGTCGCGCCGGATGCCCTCGTCGACCGCGAACTTGCCGCCGTCGGCGAGCGCCACCGGGGCGACTTCGGCCTCGAACGCGCCCGCGTCCTGCGCGGCGGCAGCCTTCTCGTGGCTGGTCAACGCGAACTCGTCGAGCTGGGTGCGGGACAGGCGCCACCGCTGGGCGATCAGTTCCGCCCCGACGCCCTGGTTGAAGGGGAGCGGGGAGTCCTCGGCGACCCCCTCGACCCCTCGGTAGCGGGTCAGAATCTGCTCGCTGAACGGCATCCCACCGGCCACGCTGGAGCCCATCGGCACCCGGGTCATCGACTCGACGCCGCCCGCGACGACCAGGTCCGCCTGACCGGAGAGCACGGTGGCCGCAGCGAAGTGCAGGGCCTGTTGGCTGGACCCGCACTGCCGGTCCAGGGTGGTGCCGGGTACCGACTCGGGCCAGCCGGCGGCCAGTACGGCGTTCCGGGCGACGTTCCACGACTGTTCCCCGACCTGGGAGACGCAGCCCCAGACCACGTCGTCCACCTGAGCCGGATCGATCCCGGTGCGTTCGGCGAGGGCACGCAGGACGTGCGCGGACAGATCCACCGGGTGCACCGTGGCCAGGCTGCCCTTGCGCCGCCCGACCGGGGTGCGCACCGCACCGACGATAACCGCGTCACTCATGTTTACTCCCCGGTAACTTGGGCTGGTCCCGATCCTACGCCCACCCGGGTCGACCGCCACGCCCCCGCCCACGCGAACGCCGGGCGGCGCTCCGCGGCTGATGCCGGTGACCGGCGGCGCTGGCATGCTGGTGCCGTGGCGTACGACACCATCGCACAGCAGTGGCGGGTGCCCCTGGGCCTGCCGTTCCTCAAGCTGGCTGCCGCAGCCAGCGTGCTCGCCCTGGGGATCCTGCTCGCCGCGGGTGACCCGCTCCGGCCGGTGCTCGGCGGGTTGGCCGCGGCGGTTCTCACCGGGTGGGGCCTGCGGGATCTGGTCGCGCCGGTGCGGTTGGCGGTGGACCCGACCGGCATCACCGTACCGGCCGGGCTGCTGAGTCGGCGGCATCTGGCCTGGTCGATGGTGGAGACCATCCAGGTGCACCGCCGGTCCGGGCGCGGACTGGCCGGACCGACCCTGGAAATCGACACGGGCGATTCACTGCACCTGTTCAGCCGCCTCGATCTCGGCGCCGATCCGGCCGAGGTCGCCGACGCGTTGCGCACCGCCCGGGCGGGAAGCCCCGGCGGCCCCGGGTGATCCACGCCCTGGGCAGCCGATGTGACCGCTTCGCCGGTGCCGTGTCGGGCAGCGGTCAGCCCAGCAGCGCGGCCGTGCGTACCAGGGCCATCCCGAGCAGCGCCACGACGATGATCGCGCCGCCGCCGAACTGCACAAGGGTCCGGCGCGACCGCGGCGCGTAGGCCAGCACCAGCGCCATCAGCGCGCCGAACACCAGGCCGCCCAGGTGGCCGGCGATGGAGATCTGCGGCACGGTGAAGGTGAAGATCAGGTTGATCACGAGGATGGGGAGGATGGCCGAGGTGTCCCGACCCAGGCGTCGCATGATCACAAAGATCGCCGCGAAGAGGCCGAAGATGGCGGTCGACGCTCCCGCCGACATCTGGTTGGGCGCGCTGAACACGTAGACCGCGACGTTGCCGCCGAAGCCGGCGATGAAGTAGAGCGCGGCGAACCGCAGCGGCCCGAGCACCGCCTCCAGCGAGCGGCCGAGCACCCAGAGCGCCCACATGTTCAGCAGCAGGTGCACCACGCCGTAGTGCAGGAACATCGCGGTGATCAGGCGGTACCACTGACCCTCGGCGACACCGCCGATGGTGCCGTCGAGGAACATCGCCCGGCCCAGCACCGCACCCCACTCGGTCAACGGGGTGCTGCCGCCCATCAGCCCGCCGAATCCGTTACCGCCGGCCGCCGCGTCCCCGCCCCGGTCGGAGGCAATCGAGACCAGCATCACCAGCAGGTTGAGGGCGATCAGGGTCTTGGTCACGTAACCGTGTCGGCCGACGACCCCGCCGCCGAAGGCGGTTCGCGCCGGACGCACGCTGCGGCGTCCCTCCGACACGCACTCCGGGCACTGGAACCCGACGGACGCCTCGTTCATGCAGTCCGGGCAGATCGAACGGTCGCAGCGGGTGCAGCGGACGTACGTTTCCCGGCCGGGGTGGCGGTAGCAGGCCGGCGTGGTCGGCGGGGACTCGCTCATCGCTGGCCCCAGACACCCGAGCGCTCAGTCATGCGAGCAAAGGTACCCCGAGCCGCCACTCAGGCGGGTCGAGGCGTACCCGGCGAAGTGCTGGCGGCCGTCGGCAGAGCGAAGACTGGTCCGGACACCGGTGGAGTGTCCGGACCAGTCTGCAAGCCGCCGGTCGCCGTCGACGTGCCCGAGCCGGCACTCGGCGATTGGTCGACCAGACCATGAACCCGCACGGCGAGCCGGCCCTTCGGCACCGCCCGCAGACGCCCGGTCAGGCCGAGCGCTCGATCTCGACGCGCTCGATGACGACGTCCTGGAGCGGCCGGTCGCTGGGGCCGGTCGGGGTGTTGGCGATCGCCTCGACGATCTTCGCGGACTGCTCGTCGGCTACCTGCCCGAAGATGGTGTGCCGGTTGTTCAGGTGCGGCGTCGGCGAGACGGTGATGAAGAACTGCGAGCCGTTGGTGCCGGGTCCGGCGTTCGCCATCGCCAGCAGGTACGGCCGGTCGAACCGCAGCTCGGGGTGGAACTCGTCGGCGAAGGTGTAGCCCGGCCCGCCCCGGCCGGTGCCCGTCGGGTCACCCATCTGAATCATGAAACCGCTGATCACCCGGTGCGAGATGGTGCCGTCGTAGTACGGGCCACTGCCCGGCTGCCCGGTCCGCGGGTCGGTGTACTCGCGGGTGCCCTCGGCCAACTCGACGAAGTTGCGGACGGTCTTCGGGGCGTGGTTACCGAAGAGCTCCAGCCGGATCGGGCCGGCGTTGGTGTGCAGGGTGGCGTAGACAGCCTCGGCCACGGGTACTCCTTATTCGTTGGTCAGTTCCATGCGGATCCTCCCATGTGCCCGATCTGGACATGCGGAGGCATCCGAAGGTGGAGGATGAGACAGAGCAACTCCCAGGAGGTGGGACCGTGTTTGGAAACTGGCGGCGAAAGACCCAGGCGCAGTTGGCCCGGGCCGAATTGAACCGCAGCATCGGTCACCTGAGGCAGGCCGCCACGCATGCCGCGAGGGGCGCCGGCGACACGGTCGGCCCGCGATTCCAGGCGGCCCGCGGTGCGGTGGCACCGACCGCCGTCGTGGTCCGGGACCGGGCATCGAACGGCCTCGCATCGACGGCCGCAGCCCTCGCGCCGCTTGCTCTGGCCGTACGTCACGCGCAGTCCGACGCGGCCGATCGGGCCGCCAAGGGGAAGAAGGCCGCGGTCGCCAAGCAGGCCGCGGTCAGTAGGAAGGCGAAGAAGATGAAGGCGAAGAAGAAGTCCCGCCGGAGCGGGACCATGGTCGGCCTGCTGGCCGCCGGTGCGGTGGCCGGGCTGGCCGGCGCGATGGCCCTGCGGCGGCACCGCGAGCAGCAGGAGTGGGCCGAGTACGACGCGGGTGCCGCGCTTGAGCCGATGCACGAGGAGGTGGAGACCATCGAGGTGCGTACGACCGGCCCGGCCGGTGCCGGCAAGGTCTCGACCGGAGCGGGCAGCTCGGCGGTGGCCAGCGGCGACAGCGCCTCCACCACCCCCACCGCGACCGCGCCGTCCGGGGTCGCCACCGGGAAGGTCCCCTCGGTCGCCGAGGGTGCCCGCACCAGCAGCGGCCGCCCCGCCGACGACCTGAGCAAGGCCACCAACCACAAGTCCAACACCCGCGCCTGACCACTCCCCCTCCCGCCCCCCACCCCTGTCAAGGATGATCATGAAGTTGTCGCCGCGCACACCGGTGTGTCGCGGCGACAACTTCATGGTCAGCGCAGCCAGCGACGCGGGCGGTCGGGGGAAGGGAGGGTCGGGTCAGAGCCAGTCGTTGCGGCGGAACCAGCGGTAGAGGGCCAGCGAGATGCTGAGCATCAGGGCCAGCACCACGGGGTAGCCGTAGGTCATCCTCAGCTCCGGCATGAAGTCGAAGTTCATGCCGTAGATGCCGGCGATCGCGGTCCACACGGCGGCGATGGCCGCCCAGGCCGCGATCTTGCGCATGTCGTTGTTCTGGTCGACCGTCACCTGGGCCAGCCGCGCCTGAAGGATCGAATTGAGCAGGTCGTCGTAGGAGTTGACCTGCTCGACGGTGCGGCTGAGGTGGTCCTGCACGTCTCGGAAGTAGCGGCGCACCTCCTTGGGCACGTCCCGGTTCATCTGCGAGGTCAGCGTCACCAGCGGCCGTTGCAACGGCATCACCGCCCGCTTGAACTCGACCAGTTCCCGCTTCATCTGGTAGATCCGCTGGATCCGGCCGCTGGTCTGGCGGTCGAAGACCTCCGTCTCCAGCACGTCCATGTCGTCCTCAAGCTGGTCGGCAACCTCCAGGTAGAGGTCGACGACCCGGTCCGTGATCGCGTACGCCACCGCCCAGGGACCGTTGAGCAGCAACTCCCGGCGAGCCTCCAACTCCTCGCGTACGGGCGCGAGCCGGCAGGCGTCGCCGTGCCGGACACTGACCACGAACTGCGGGCCGATGAAGAGCATCACCTGCCCGGTCTCCACCACCTCGGAGTTCTCCGTCAGCTCGGTGTGCTCGCAGTAGCGGGCGGTACGCAGCACCAGGAAGCTGACCTCGCCGAAACGTTCCAGCTTCGGACGCTGCTGGGCCTTGACCGCGTCCTCCACGGCCAGTTCGTGCAGCCCGTACGTGGTGGCGATCTCGGTCATCTCGGCCAGCTCCGGCTCGTGCAGGCCGAGCCAGACGAAGCCGGCCTCGGCGCTGCGAGCCGCGGCCAGCGCGTCGGCGTAGTCCCAGTCGCCGGCCTGCCGTTGACCGTCGAGATAGAGCGCGCAGTCGACCACCGCGCTACGTCGCCGGTCGGCCGTCGGCTCACCCGACTGGGCTCCGTCCGAGCTGAGCCGGCGCGTCACGGCCCGCACGGGTGACCAGTTGCGGGGCCGCAGGGCGCGGCCCCCGGTGGCGCCCACGTTCCGGTTGCCAGTGGTGGCCGGGCCGTCCGGGGAGGTCGTCCCCGCGCGTTGCGTCCGCTCCGTCATCACGCCCTCCCCCCGCCGGCTGCGGTTTGCAGGTTACGCCGCCGCAGTGATCATGACCGGGCGGCAGGGGTGGCGCCGGACGGACCGGACCGCATCGGGGGGGGTGAGGGGGCGACCCGGCCCGCCCGGCGCCGTGGGGGCGGGGGTTGTGCGTACGCGTGGTGAGACGCTCGCAGCATTGTGGGCCCCGAGTCGCCTCAGCGGGAGACCCGGGCCGACCGGTATCGCCGTACTGTCGGAAAGCCGACAGAAATTAGCCGCGCACCGCCTTCATCGCCTCGGCCAGCCGCCGAACTCCCTCGTCGATCCGATCCGCGGTGACCGCCGAATAGGCCAGCCGGAGCGCGGACCGGCCGCCGTCGATCACGAAGTCGCTGCCCTTGACCACCGCGACGCCACGCTCGGCCGCCGCCGGAGCGAGCCGGTCGACCGCCACGTCCTCCGGCAACTCGACCCAGAGGAAGTAGCCACCGTCCGGCTCCACGAACCGGGCCTCCGGAATGTGCCGGCGCAGCGACTCGGCGAGGACCGTGGCGCGCTCGCCGAGGGCCGCCCGGACCGTCTCGATGGAACGCCCGATGTCCCCCGACACGCAGAACTGGTGCACGATGGCCTGGGAAACCATGCCGGGCGAGATGTAGAGGCTGGTCGCCTTCTTCGCGATGTCGCCGATCAGGTCCGCCGGGCCCACCAGGTAACCCACCCGCACCCCCGGGCAGACGGTCTTGGTGAAGCTGGAGGCGTGCACGACCACGTTGCGGGTGTCCATCGACAGCATCGACGGCAGCGCCTCGCCCCGGAACCGGATGTCCGCGTACGGGTCGTCCTCGAAGATCGTGAAACCGAACTCCGCAGCCAGGTCCAGCAGCTCGCGGCGCTTCTCCAGGGACAACGTCACGCCGGCCGGATTCTGGTAGTTCGGGATCACGTGGGCCAGCCGAGGACGCACCCCGGACTCCAGCAGCTTGCGCAACTCGGCGGTGTCCAGACCGTCCGGCTGGATGGTGACAGCGTGCAGCTCACTGCCCATGTTCCGCAGATTCAGCAGGGTGCGGTCGTAGGTGGGACGCTCCACCACCACCGCGTCGCCGGGGCGGACCAGGTGATCGAAGAGAAAGGCGTCGGCCTGCAACGATCCGTTGGTGACCAGCACCTGCTCCGCCTCGACACCGTGCTTCTCGGCGATCCACTTCCGGAGCGGGACGTAGCCGACGGAGGTGCCGTACGCGGTCACCCCGGCGGGGTCGGCGTCGAAGGCGCGGACGGCGGCGGCCTTGAGCCCCTCGACATCGACGATGTCCAGTGAGGGGGCGCCACGGGCAAAGGAGATCAGCTGCTCGGCGGTCATGGCTGTTCAGCGTACGGGCGGAGGTGGGACGTGCGCGGAAGGCACGGCGATGTCCGCATCCTGAGCCACCGGGTCGGGTGAACGGGCACGTCCGGTGGCCGACCCCACCCGCCGACTGTGCGGCAGATCAGGCCGGAAGGCCGACCGGCTCGTCCTGCGGCCGGCGTGACGTCCCCGCGACCCGCAGGCCGAGCAGAGTCATCAGCTGCCCCCAGTCGAAGTAGGACCGCCAGGCGGCGATCCGTCCCCGTCGCACCCGGACCACGTCCACCACTTCCCAGGCGACGTCCCGTCCGGTGGGCGCGACGGTCCCGAACGGGGTGTGCAGCACGCCGGTGTGGGTGCCGGTCAGCAGGTGCTCGACCGCCGCGCCACCGGCCGTGCGTACCGCACCGAGCGGATCGACCCGCAGGTCGGGAAAGGCACCCGTCCAGGTACGCAGCAGGGCCGGCAACTCGGTCGGACGCACCGTGACGCCGGGCATGGCGTAACGCGCATCCGTCGCGTACAGCTCCGGCAGGCGAGCCACGTCGCGCCGCAGGAGCATCTCGTACTGCTGCTGGATCAACCGGTCCGCGCCACGCATCACGCCTCCCCGCGCGGGCACGATCGGCCCGCGCCCGCAACAGGGGCATTACCCGCCGACCGGCCCGCCCAACCCGGGACGGATCGATCGACCGCCGATCGGCGACCTGGTCAGCCGGTGCCGACCATCCGGCTGGCCGCCCACACCCGCATGATGTCGCGTACGGAGATGACGCCGGCGACCTCCCGACCGTCGAGGACGACCAGGTGCCGGAAGCCACCCCGGGCCATCGCCGCCGCCGCTTCCTCGATCGTCCATTCCGGCCCCGCGTAGACGACGTCCCAGGTCAGGTGGGCCCCGGTCCGTTCGACGTCGCAATCAAGACCGGCTCCGATCGCGTTGAGCACATCCCGCTCGGTCATGATCCCGATGCCCTCGGAATCCGGGTCGATCACCACCGCCGACCCGATACGGCGCTCCGACATCATCCGCGCCGCCTGCCGCAGCGTGTGCTCCGGACCGACCACGAGGATCTCACTGGACATAGCTTCCCGAACCTGCATGACACATCACCCCTTTGGGACGGCTGCACCCGGTTACCCGCAATGGTGAGCCCCGTAGGTTTCCAGGACAAGACCGGACATCGTCGCGGCGGGACGGTCGCGGCTACTGTTCTTGACGTGTCCACCGAGCCGCTGCGCTGCGCGGGAGCGCTGATCGTCGCCCCCGACGGACGCCTGTTCTTCCAACGCCGCTCGCCGCACCGGCGACTCTTCCCCAACTGCTGGGACATCGTCGGCGGGCACCTCGAACCGGGCGAGTCCGTGCACGACGCGCTGCACCGGGAGGTCACCGAGGAGACCGGCTGGCGGGTGTCCGAGGTGCTCGCCGAGGTCGGCGAGTACCGCTACGTCGGAGACGACGGCCTGGCCCGGGTCGAGAGCGACTGGCTGGTCCGGGTCGATGGCGAGCTGACCGCGCCCGTACTTGAGGCGGGCAAGCACACCGAGTACCGCTGGCTCGGCCCCGACGATCTCGACCTGCTCGACGAGCACCGTGACGTCAACGACGGGTTGATTCGGCACATCGCCGAGCGGGCCTTCGCCGTGCTGCGGTCCATCGGTTCGTGAGCGACACGGTCGGGCTTGCTCCGCACCGGTACGCGGCGCTGGTGGCACCCGCCGTGGACCGGGTCTTCACCGCGGCCATGCAGGCCGGTCGGCACGGCGGCGGGGCCGAGCTGAGCCAGCGGTACGGCGGACCGCCCGCCACCGGCTTCCTGGTGGAGCTGCGCACCCGGCTGGCCGTACCGGGTGGCACGGTCGACGGTCCGGGGTTCGCCGCGGTGACCCGCTACCGGGATCCGACCGCCTGCCGGCGCAGTCTTGACCGGCACGTCGCCTACGGCATGATCCACCGCCGGGCGGACGGCGGGCTTGCCGCCACCGAGCGCGGCCTGGCCTTTCTCGCCGAGCTGTACCAGGTGCACGCCGAGGTGACCGAGGAGCTGTGGGCCGGACACCACGACCGGGTGCTGCGGCTGGTGCAGGTCGCCGGCCGGCTGTTGACCGCCACGCAGGGCGGCGAGGCATTCCACGCGGTGGCACCCCCGTACGAGCCGGACAGCGCCCCGCCCGGCCTGCTGCTGCTCAACCGGCTCGGCGCGCTGCGCTACCACCGGGCCGACGCGCACGCCGCCGCCTGGGAGGCCGCCGGACACACCGCCGCGAGCATCGCGGAGCTGCCGAACGGTCCGCAGCGCCAGGCCATCGAGTTGGAGACCGACCGCCGAGCGGCCGGCCCGTACGCCGTGCTGACCGCCGAGGAACGGTTGACCATGCTCGCCGACCTGGCGGCTCTGCCCGGCTGACCGGGGTGCGCACCGGCCGCTGGCCGCTGACCGGCGACAGCGCCGCCACGGGCGGCGCTATCCTCCTTCGGTGAACGCCGCGAGAACAGGAAACGATGCCGGCATGGTCGGAATGGTGCTGGCAGCTGGCGCTGGTCGCCGGCTGCGCCCGTACACCGACACGCTGCCCAAGGCGCTGGTGCCGGTGGATGGCGAGATCACCATCCTCGACATCGCATTGCGCAACCTGGCCGAGGTGGGGCTCACCGAGGTCGTGGTGGTGGTCGGCTACGCCGCCGATGCCGTCCGCGAACGCCAGGCCGAGTTGGAGCGCCGGTACGGCGTCACGATCACCCTGGTGCCCAACGACAAGGCCGAGGAGTGGAACAACGCGTACTCCCTCTGGCTGGCGCGTGACTGGTTCTCCCGGGGGGTTCTGCTGGTCAACGGCGACACCGTGCACCCGGTGAGCATCGAGAAGACCCTGCTGGCCGAGCGGGGGCCGGGCGTGCTGCTCGCGGTCGACACCCTCAAGCCGCTGGCCGAGGAGGAGATGAAGACCACCTTCGACGCCGCCGGCCAGCTCACCCGGATCACCAAGCTGATGGACCCGGGCGAGGCGTACGGCGAGTACATCGGGGCCACTCTGATCGAGCCGCAGGTGGCCGAGGCGCTCGCCGACGCCCTGGAGGCGACCTGGCGGCGCGACCCGAACCTGTACTACGAGGACGGGTACCAGGAGTTCGCCGACCGTGGCGGTGAGGTCCGGGCCGCGCCGATCGGCGACGTGGCGTGGGTCGAGGTCGACAACCACGCCGACCTGACCCGGGCGCGGGAGATCGCGTGCCGCTACTAGCCCGTACCGTCGCGACGCCGCTGTCGATCGAGGTCCGCCGGGGCGCGGTGGCCGACCTCGGCTCGCTGCTGGCCGACCGCCGGATCTCCAGCGGCGGCGACGTCGCGGTGGTGGTCGGCCCGGGTCAGGGCGAGAAGATCGTCGAGCTGTGCCGGCCCTCGCTCGGGTCGGCCGACGTGTTCACGGTCGCCGGTGGCAGCGTCGACTCCGCAATCGAACTCGGCGACCAGCTACGCCGCCGCAGCTACGACGCCGTCGTCGGGATCGGCGGCGGGAAGACCATCGACACCGCCAAGTACGCCGCCACCCGCTACGGCATCCCGATGGTCACCGTGGCGACAAGCCTCGCCAACGACGGGATCGCCTCTCCGGTGGCGTCGCTGGCCCATGAGGGCGGCAAGGGTTCGTACGGGGTGCACATCCCGATCGCCGTGCTTGTCGATCTCGACTTCGTGGAGAACGGGCCGGACCGGCAGACCCAGGCCGGCATCGGCGACGCGGTGAGCAATCTCAGCGCCTGCGCGGACTGGGAGCTGGCCCACCAGGTGCGCGGTGAGCCGATCGACGGGCTGGCCGTGACGCTGGCCCGCACCGGGGCGGAGGCCCTGGTCAACCATCCCGGCAAGATCACCGATGACGGGTTCCTCACCACGCTGGCCGAGGCGCTGATCCTGGGCGGCATCTCGATGTCGATCTGCGGTTCCAGCCGGCCGGCCAGCGGCGGTGACCACGAGATCTCGCACGCCATCGACCATCTCTTCCCGAGCACCGCCTCGCACGGGGAGCAGGCCGGGCTCGGCGCGTTGTTCTGCACCTTCCTCCGGGGCGACCTGGAACGGTTCGGTCAGCTCGCCCGCTGCCTGCACCGGCACGGGCTGTCCACCCGACCCGCCGACCTCGGGCTCACCGACGAGCAGTTCGTCGAGGCGGTGGCCTTCGCCCCGCACACCCGGCCCGACCGTTACACGATCCTCGAACACCTGGCGCTGTCCGCCGACGACCTTCGTACCCGGCTGGGAGACTACGTTGACGCCCTCCGTGAGCACCTTGGCTGAGCCGTCCCACCCCACGGTCGCCGACTTCCACCGGGTGAACCGGGGCGGTGGCCTGTTCAGCGAGTCGGTCAGCCAGTGGATCGGCGCGGTCTTCGCGCTTGTCGCCCAGCGTCTCGGGCTCCGGCCGACCGCGCTGACCATCACCAACCTGCTGCTCGGGCTGGCCACCTCGGTCACCGTGGTCGCCCTCGCCGGCCCGGTCGCCGCCGGGGACGTGCCGGCTCCGGTGGTCGGGCTGGTCGCGCTCGTCGGCTGGCAGATCGCGTACGCCCTGGACTGCGCCGACGGTCAGTTGGCCCGGGTGACCGGGCAGGGCAGCTCGGCGGGTGCCCGGGTCGACGTGCTCTGTGACGTGGCCGCCCAGATCGCCCTGGTCGCCGCCCTGTCCGCCACCGCTGTGGCGCAGCAGCCGGCAACGCCGACCTGGCTGGTCGCGGCCTTCGCCGGCACCTGGATGGTCAACCTGGTCACCTCGGTGATGCAGTCCGGCCCGAACGCGGCAAGCATGGTCACCAGCACCAGCCTGCCGGTACGCCTGGTGAAGCTGGTCCGCGACTACGGCGCGGTCATCTTCGTGGCCGCCCTGGTGCTGGCCCTGGCTCCGGCGCTCACCCTCTGGGTCATGATCGCCTTCACCGCCGTCAACGGCGGCTTCCTGCTGGCCAGCATCGCCTTCTCCGCCCGCGCCAGCCTCCGCTGACCGAGGGTCGCGGCACCCGATCCGCGAGACGCGGAATGTCGCGGCTTCCCATCGCCGGGAAACCGCGACATCCCGCAAACTGTGCCCGCCGTCAGCGGCACAGGTCGGCGTAGATGTCGATCAGGCGTTTGGTCACGGCGTCCGGGTGGAAATTGCGCTCGTAGCGCAGCCGGGCGGTAGCCGAGAGCGCCGAGGCGCCGGCGGCGGCCATCGGCAGGGCGGCGGCCAGGGCGGCCGGCTCCGGTGGCACGACCCAGCCCGCCTCGCCGGTCACCACACCGGCCGGCACCGCCGATTCGGTGTCACGACCATCGCGGGAGGGAGCCGATGAGCCGGGCACGGAGCCAGAGACGACGGGGGCGGAGGCTGAGGCGACGGCGGCCGGGCCGGTGCCGGCGGGTTCCCGGGGGGTGTCCGCGCCGACCAGGTACGGGATGCCGCCGAGCGCGGTGCCGAGCACCGGCCGACCACTGGCCAGCGCCTCGATGATCACGGTAGGCAGCACGTCGTGCCAGGTGGATGTCGCCAGCACCACGGCACTGGCGGCCAGCGCCTGCCGGACGCCCGCCCGGTCCAGCGGGCCGAGGTAGGTGACGTCGGAGCGCTCTGCCGCCACCGCTTCGACGAGTGGACGCAACTCACCGTCACCGGCGATCCGCAGCGGCCCGAGCATGCCGTCGGGGTGCCGACGCCAGGCCTCCACGAGCAGGTCGAGACCCTTCTCGGGAGAGAGCCGGCCGAGGAACAGGAAACCCTGGCCGAGCGGTGCGGGCGTGCCCGGGTCGGGAATCCCGTTCGGTTTCACGACGATCCGCGAATCGGGGATGCCGTAGTCCCGCAGGTGATCGGCGACCGCCGTGGTCAGGGCGATGAACCGGTCCACCGACTTCCAGGTGCCCCGGTGCACGGCCAGGGTGGTGGCCATCAGCGCGCTCTGCGCCCGGGACCCCCGGTAGCAGCGGTGCACCACCGCCGGCACGCCCAGGGCCCGGCCCCGGCAGTCCTGACAGATCACGCCGTCCCGGAAGTACAGCCCCGAGGAGCAGACCTGCCGGTAGTTGTGCACCGTCTGCACCACCGGCACCCCGTGCCGGTGCGCGGTCCGCACCACCCAGGGCGACAGCAGCGGGTACGGGTTGTGCAGGTGGAGCACGTCCGGTCGGTGCTCGGTGAGCAGCCGACCCAGTTCCTGCTGGGCGCGGGGCGCGTAGATCGGGGAGATCGGGAGCAGCGCCTTCGCCGTCTTCGGCATCGCCGGGATCTCGTCGGAACTGCGCAGGAACGGCAGCACCTCCACCCCGGCGGCGGCGAGTTGGGTGATCTCGGCGTCGACGATGGTGTTCTCACCGGAGGGCTGAGCTTCCCGGTACCGGTTGTGCGCCACCACGATTCTCACGGGAAAGAAGGCTACCGTTGGACGATGCCCGAACTACCGGAGGTGGAGGCGCTCGCCGGTTACCTGCGACAGCGCGCGGTGGGCCGGCGGGTCGACCGCCTGGAGGTCGCCGCGATCAGCGCCCTGAAGACGTACGACCCGCCGCCGACCGCCGTCGCGGGCCGGGCGGTGACCGACGCGCGACGGTACGGCAAGTTCCTCGACGTGGTCTTCGACGGCGGGCTGCACCTGGTGGTCCACCTGGCCCGCGCCGGCTGGCTGCACTATCGGGAGGCGTTCGCCTCGGCCGTTCCGTTGCGACCCGGCAAGGGGCCGATCGCGATCCGGGTACGCCTCGACGACGGCTCCGGCTTCGACCTGACCGAGGCCGGTACGCAGAAGAAACTCGCCGCCTACCTGGTGACGGATCCACAGGCGGTGCCCGGGGTGGCCAAGCTCGGGCCGGACGCGCTCTCGGCCGACCTCGCCACCTTCGCCGGTGCGCTGCGTGGCCGCCGGGGCCAGGTCAAGGGGGTCCTCACCGACCAAGCGGTGCTCGGCGGGGTCGGCAACGCGTACTCCGACGAGATCCTGCACGCCGCGAAGCTGTCGCCGTTCGCGTTGACCGACCGGCTGACCGACGACCAGATGGCGACCCTGCACGCGGCGACCCGCCGGGTGCTCGGCGACGCGGTGACCCGGTCGCTGGGGCAGCGGGCCGCGGAGTTGAAGGGCGAGAAGCGGTCCGGCCTCAAGGTACACGCCCGCACCGGGCTGCCCTGTCCGGTCTGCGGAGACACCGTCCGGGAGGTCTCGTTCGCCGACTCCAGCCTCCAGTACTGCCCGACCTGCCAGACCGGCGGCAAGCCCCTTGCTGACCGAAGGTTGTCCCGACTTGTACGGTGAGTAATACCACTCGCTGATTACGGAGCGGAATCGGACGCGCGGTGCGCAACCACCGGTCCGGCGCTCTACCCGGGCCGTCATCCATCGGTATAGTGGCCCGGTCCCCGGCCTAAGAATGGCGTGGGGCCGGCCAGATCCCAGGCGGTAGGTGGCCGCCGCGCAAAGTCCCTCGGGTCGGCAACGGAACGGAACTCGCGTGGGAAACTGGAACGGTGGGCGACCCGGGCGGTCACGGCGAGTGAACGCGGCGGGGCATGCGGGAGGACATGAGTGAGGTGACGACCAGCCTCCAGCGCCCGGTGACCAACGAAGGCCGGAGCAGACTCGTGCGGCACGTCGACAGCTTCGAGATCCAGCCGCCGAACCCGCCATCCCCGAACGGTGTACCCCGATCGGCGTGGGCCCGGGCCCGGCGGCGCGTGTCGCGCTGGCACCGGCCCTACACGGCGATCCTGCTGCTACTCGACTTCGCCGCGGCGGCCTTCGCCAGCTACACCGCGATCCGCACCTTCGACCAGGCCACCGCAGGTTTCCATCAGGCGCAGAACGACCCGACCTGGTTCTACACCGTCGCGTTCCTGCTGCTGCCGCTCGGCTGGCTGGTCATCCTCTGGTTCAACGGCGCCTACGACCGACGCTGTCTCGGGCTCGGGCCGGACGAGTTCAAGCGGGTGATCCGGGCCGGGGTGACCGTCTGCGCGGCGGTGTCGTTCCTCGCCTTCGCCACCAAGACCGACCTGTCCCGGTTCACCGTCGGCACGGCGTTGCTGCTGGCGTTGCTGCTGATCCTGCTGGGACGGATCCTGACCCGTTTCGTGCTGCACACCGTCCGGCGCAACATCCAGCAGGCGGCGCACCGGATGGTGCTGGTCGGCACCCTGCCGGAGTGCCTGGAGGTGTACACGGCGGTCACCCGCACCCCGGCCGCCGGGTTGGTTCCGGTCGCCATCCACATCACCGACGGTTACGCGGCGGCCAAGGGCGTGCAGACCCCGGTTCCGGTGTACGCGGGCCGCGACGTGCTGGCCCTCGTACGCGAGGTCGGCGCGGACACCATCGCGGTCTGCGGCTCGGCCAGCGCTGAGCCCGGTGAGCTACGTCGCCTGGCCTGGCAGTTGGAGGGCTCCGGCGTCGATCTGGTGGTGGCGCCGCAACTGACCGACATCGCCGGCCCCCGGGTGCACATCCGCCCGATCGAGGGCCTGCCGCTGCTGCACGTCGAGGAACCCACTCTGTCCGGGCCGGCGCTGCTGGCCAAGAACATGATGGACCGGGTGGCCGCCGGGCTCGGGCTGCTCGCGCTGATCCCGGTCTTCGTCGCCATCGCCATCGCCATCCGGATCTCCGATCCGGGTCCGGTCTTCTTCCGCCAACCCCGGGTGGGGCACGAGGGGCGCACGTTCCGGGTGTGGAAGTTCCGGACCATGTACGTCGACGCTGAGGACCGGCTGGCCAGCCTGGTCGACCAGAACGAGACCGACGGCATGCTGTTCAAGATGAAGCAGGATCCCCGGGTCTTCCCGGTGGGCCGCTTCCTGCGCGCCTCGTCGCTGGACGAACTGCCGCAGCTGATCAACGTGCTCAAGGGTGAGATGTCGCTGGTCGGGCCGCGTCCGCTGCCCGCCGACGATGGCGACTTCCTGGGTGATGTGCGACGCCGGCTGCTGGTCCGCCCGGGTATGACCGGGTTGTGGCAGGTGTCCGGCCGCTCCGATCTCTCCTGGGACGAGGCCGTCCGGTTGGACCTGTACTACGTCGACAACTGGTCGCTGGCGTACGACCTGAGCATCCTGTGGCGCACGGTCGGCGTGGTGGTGGCGCGCAAGGGCGCATACTGACCGGTGCCCACCCCTTTCCCGCAGCGTCCGCAACCAGCAGGATCGTCGACGTGGGTGGCAACATCTCCGCCGTGATCGGCGTCTTCTCTCTGGTCAGTGTGCTGGCCGGGGCGCTGTTCGCGGTCGGCCGGCTACGCGGGCGGCGCGGCATCGCCACGCCCGGACAACGGGCCACCTACGAGGTACTGCACACCGCCGGGCTGGCGGCCGAACCGCTGCGGGCTGGGCTGAACCCGGCCGGCGCGGCAAAGGCCGCCCGCCACCTGCGCACCCTGGTCGGCGCGGAAGGGCTGGCGTTGACCGACACCGACGACCTGCTCGCGCTCGACGGACGCGGCGCACACCACCGGGACCAGCTGCGGACCGCCGCCCGGCGGGTGATCGCATCCGAGCGTTCCACCGTGCTGGGCGAGGCGGAGCTGACCTGCGACCGGATCGACTGCCCGGTCCGGGGCGCGGTGGTGGCCCCGCTCGGTGGGGCGTCCGGCCGGATCACCGGCGCGCTTGTCGCCGTCACCGACGGCGCTCCGGCACCCGGTCTGGTCCAGGCCACCCTGGAGACCGCCCACTGGGCCGGCAGCCAACTGGCCCTGGCGGAGCTGGACTCGTCCCGGGAGCGGTTGGCCCGGGCCGAGGTACGCGCCCTGCGCGCCCAGATCAGCCCGCACTTCATCTACAACGCGCTGACCGCGATCGGTTCCTTCGTCCGCACCGATCCGGAACGGGCCCGGGAGCTGATCCTGGAGTTCGCCGAGTTCACCCGGTACTCGTTCCGGGCGCACGGCGAGTTCACCACGCTGGCTGAGGAGCTGCGCTCGATCGACCGCTACCTGACCATCGAGCGGGCCAGGTTCGGCGACCGGCTTCAGGTGCGGCTCCAGATCGCCCCCGAGGTGCTGCCGGTGACCCTGCCGTTCCTGTGCCTGCAACCACTTGTCGAGAACGCGGTTCGCCACGGGTTGTCGCGCAAGCCGGGCACGGGCATGGTGAGCATCGAGGCTCGGGATGCGGGCGCTGAATGCCACATAACGGTGGAGGACGACGGAGTGGGGATGGATCCGGCCACGCTGACCGCGGGAATCGCCGAGCTGGCCGGGTCGACCGGCGACCCGGGGGACGATCCGGGCCAGCACGTCGGGTTGTCGAACGTCGACGAGCGCCTGCGCTCGGTCTTCGGTGACGGTTTCGGCCTGGTCGTCGAGACCGGTGTCGGCTCGGGTACGAAGGTGAGCATGCGGGTGCCGAAGTTCCACCCCGGCGTACGGGCGGGTTCGTGACCGGCTCCGGCCCGACCGCCGCCACCGGCTTCCTGCGGGTGCTGGCGGTCGACGACGAGCCACCGGCGCTTGACGAGCTGGCGTACCACCTGCGGGCCGATCCCCGGGTGGCCCGGCTTTACACGGCCGGCGACGCCACCGAGGCGCTGCGGGTGCTCCGCGACGACGACGTGGACGTGGTCTTCCTGGACATCCGGATGCCCGGCCTGGACGGCATGGAGCTGGCCCGGGTGCTGCGCCGCTTCGCCCGCCCTCCGGCGATCGTCTTCGTCACCGCGTACGACGACGGCGCCGCGGACGCCTTCGACGTGGGCGCCACCGACTACGTGCGCAAGCCGGTACGCGCCGAGCGGCTGGCCGAGGCGCTCCGCCGGGTGGTCGGCTCGCGGGTGGTGCCCACCCATCCCGCCGCGCTGGCCCGGGCCGAGGAGGATCCCACGATCCCGGTCGAACTGGCCGGCACCACCCGGATGCTGCCCCGGTCCGCCGTGCGGTGGGTCGAGGCACAGGGCGACTACGCCCGGCTGCACACGGCGGACGGGTCACACCTGGTGCGGGTGTCGCTGGCCACGCTCGCCGAACGGTGGGCCGACGCCGGGTTCGTCCGGATCCACCGGTCGTACCTGGTGCAGCTACGGCTGATCGCCGAACTCCGCCTGGTCAACTCCGGCTACGTGGTGGTCATCGACGGCACCGAGCTGCCGGTGAGCCGCCGGCACACCCGGGAGCTGAAGGACAAGCTGGTCCGGGCCGCCAAGCAGGAGTGGAGCCGCTGATCGGCGGCGTTGTCCACCGGGTTGTCCACAGGCCCGACTCGTTGTCCACACCGTTGTCCACAGGCCGCTTGACAATCCCGCCGGGCGGACGAGACTGCCGGGATGGCCGCCGAGGATGCACTGCCGGCACCCCGCCGACCCGATCCGCCCGGAACCATCGACGAGGGCGTCGGGTCCGGGCCGCCCGCGCGTACCCGGGTGGTGTTGGCCGAGGTCTCCCGCCGGCCGCACTGGCCGGCGGGCACCCACACCGAGCTGACCCAGCAGACCCGGGTCGGTGAGGCACTCGTCCGCGGTCTGGTCCGCGCGCAACTGGCCCTGGCCCTGCAACTGTCGGCGGTGGTGCTGGTCGGGCTCGGCGGGCTGCCCTGGCTGTTCGCCATCGCCCCCTCGGTCGGCCGGATGACAGTGCTCGGCGTCAACCTGCCGTGGCTGCTGCTCGGGGTGCTCTCCTTCCCGTTCCTGGTGGCCGTCGGCTGGACGTACGTCCGACTGGCCGAGCGCAACGAGCAGGACTTCACCGACCTGGTCCAGCGGCCGGAGCGCTGACGTGGGCAACGATCTCGTCGTACCGGCGATCGTGGCGGTCACCCTGGTCACCGTCGCCATCGGCTTCTACGGGCTGCGGCTGGCCCGCACCACCTCCGACTTCCTGGTCGCCTCCCGGGTGGTCAGCCCCACCTGGAACGCTGCCGCGATCGGCGGCGAGTACCTGTCGGCGGCGAGTTTCCTCGGCGTCGCCGGGCTGATCCTCAAGTACGGCGTGGACGTGCTCTGGTACCCGGTCGGGTTCGCCGCCGGATACCTGGCCCTGCTGCTGTTCGTGGCCGCGCCGCTGCGCCGGTCCGGCGCGTTCACCCTGCCCGACTTCTGCGAGCTGCGGCTCGGGTCCCGCCGGCTACGGACGCTGGCCACCGTCTTCGTGATCTTCATCGGCTGGCTCTACCTGGTGCCGCAGCTTCAGGGCGCCGGCCTGACGCTGGCCACGCTGGCCGGCTCGCCGTACCCGGTCGGTGCGCTTGTGGTGGCCGCCGTCGTGACCGCGAACGTGGCCCTGGGTGGGATGCGGGCGGTCACCTTCGTGCAGGCGTTCCAGTACTGGCTCAAGCTGACCGCGCTCGCCGTACCGGCGATCTTCCTGGCCCTGCAGTGGCAGTCCGACGGCCGTCCGGCGGTGACCCCGCCGGACGGGGCCACGTTCCGGACGGCAACCACAGTCGTGGTCGAGCAGCAGGCCGTGCTCACCCTCGCCGACGGCCAGACCCTGGAGGTACGCCCCGGCGACGAGCTGAGCTTCGCCGAGGGCGAACCGGTGCCGGAGGTCTCCGGGGTGGCCAACGGGGCCACCGACTGGTTGCTGCCCAGTGACGCCGGTTCCGACGACCGGGGGCTGTTCGGCACGTACTCGCTGATCCTGGCCACCTTCCTGGGCACCATGGGGCTGCCGCACGTCCTGGTGCGCTTCTACACCAATCCCGACGGGGCCGCCGCCCGCCGGACCACCCTTGTGGTGCTGGCTCTGGTCGGCGTCTTCTACCTGCTGCCCACCATCTACGGCGTGCTGGGCCGGATCTACACACCACAACTGCTGATCACCGGTCAGACCGACGCGGTGGTGGTGCTGCTGCCCGAGGCGGCACTCGGTGCCGGGACCACCGGTCGCCTACTGGCCGCGCTGGTCGCCGCCGGGGCGTTCGCGGCCTTCCTGTCCACCTCGTCCGGGCTGCTCACAAGCGTCGCCGGGGTGATCTCCACCGACGTGCTCGGTCGAGGTTCGGTGCGCGGCTTCCGGCTGGCGACGGTGATCGCCGGGGTGGTGCCGACGGTCCTCGCCCTCAACGTCTCCGGCCTGGACGTCTCGCAGGTGGTGGGCCTGGCGTTCGCGGTCGCCGCGTCCAGTTTCTGCCCGCTGCTGGTGCTCGGCATCTGGTGGCGGGGCCTCACCGACGCGGGTGCCGCCGCCGGCATTCTGGTCGGCGGCGGCGCCGCCGTGACCTCGGTCCTGATCACCGTCCTCGGTCCGGCCATGACCGGCTGGCCGGCCACCCTCATCGCCCAGCCGGCCGCCTGGACGGTGCCGCTGGCCTTCACCGTGATGATCGCGGTCTCGCTGGCCACCCGCCGCCGCGCCCCGGCCGACATCGGCCGCACCATGCTCCGCCTGCACGCCCCCGACGCCCTCCGCTCGTGAGGAAGCACCCTTCCGGAGCAGGCCCTGCTGCGGCAGGTCGCCGACCGGCTGCCCGCGCGGTGGCCCGGGCTTCCATGCTGGTCCGACTCGGGGATGAGCTGCGGATCCTCCTCCGGTCGGGCGGCGGGCTGGTCGGCACGGGATACGGTCGGGCGCATGACTGGTGAGCACCCGGCGCTGGCGCTACGCGGCCTGGCCAAGAGCTTCGACGGCAAGGTCGCGGTGGCCGGCGTGGATCTCGACGTCCCGGCCGGCTCGTTCTACGGGCTGCTCGGCCCGAACGGCGCCGGTAAGACCACCACCCTGTCCATGGCGGTCGGGCTGCTCCGGCCCGACGCCGGCGGCGCCTGGGTGCTGGGCCATGACGTGTGGGCCGACCCGGTCACCGCGAAGCAGCTGCTCGGCGTCCTGCCGGACGGGGTACGCCTGTTCGACCGACTCAGCGGAGCCGAGCTGCTCGCGTACCACGGTCTGCTGCGCGGCATGGACCCGGCCGTGGTCGACCAGCGGGCGGCCGAGCTGCTCGACGTGCTGGCCCTCGCCGACGCCGGTCGGACGCTGGTGGTCGACTACTCCGCCGGCATGAAGAAGAAGATCGGGCTGGCCTGTGCGTTGCTGCACGGGCCCCGGCTGCTCGTGCTTGACGAACCGTTCGAGGCGGTCGACCCGGTCTCGGCGGCGCTGATCCGGGACATCCTCAAGCGGTACGTGGCCGGCGGCGGGACGGTGGTCTTCTCCAGCCATGTCATGGAGGTCGTGCAACGGCTCTGCTCACACGTGGCGATCCTCGCCGAGGGGACCATCAAGCGGGTCGGCACCCTGGAGCAGGTACGCGGCGACCGTTCGCTGGAAGACGTCTTCGTCGAGGTGGTCGGCGGGCGTACCGCCACCGGTGAGGAGCTGGCGTGGCTGTCCCGGTGACCGCACCGGCGAACCGGGTGCGGCCGGTCTCGGCGCGTCACTTCGTCCGGCTCAAGCTGCGGGTGATGGGCAACAACTTCCGCGGTCAGGGCTGGCGGGTGGCGTTGTTCCTGGTCGGCTCGCTGATCGGGCTCTGGTTCGCGGTCGGTGCCTTCTTCGGCCTGGCGGCTCCCGGGCTGGTTGGCGACGACCGGTACGCCCTGCTGGTCGCCGCGTTCGCCGGTGGGCTGACGGTGCTCGGTTGGCTGCTGCTGCCGCTTGTCTTCTTCGGCGTCGACGAGACACTCGACCCGGCCCGGTTCGCGCTGCTGCCGCTGTCCCGACGCACCCTGGTGACCGGGCTGTTCGCGGCGGCGCTGGTGAGCGTACCCACGGTCGCCGTGCTGCTGGGCCTCTCCGGCCTGGTGGTCACCGCCGGGGTGTTCGGCGGCTGGTCGGCTGCCCTGGTCAGCGCCGTCGGGGTGGTCTGCGGGCTGCTCCTCTGCGTCGCCGGTGCCCGAGCGGTGACCAGCGCATTCGCCTCCATGCTGCGCTCCCGCCGGGTACGCGACCTGGCCGCCGTCCTGCTCGCGGTGCTCGCCGCGTCGCTCGGCCCGTTGCAACTCGCCGGCGTGGCGGCGATCCAGGACACCGACTGGGGCCGGCTGACCGGCGTGGCGACGGTGATCGGCTGGACCCCCTTCGGTGCCCCGTGGACGGCGGGCATCGACGTGGCGCAGGGCCGGGCCTGGGCCGCACCCGTGAAGCTGCTGATCACCGTGGTGACGATCGTCGCGCTGCTGGCCTGGTGGTCACGCTCGCTGGAGTCGGCGATGGTGGGCGCGGCGAGTGCCGGACCCACCCGGGCACGGCCCGGAGTCACCGGCGGCGTGGTGGCCCAGCTCTTTCCCCGGGCCACCGGCTGGCTGCGCCGGGATCGCTTCGGTGCCCTGGTCGCCCGGGAGGCCCGCTACTGGTGGCGGGACGCCCGACGACGCGCCAACCTGATCACCATCGCGGTGGTCGGTCTCTTCGTGCCGGTGATGGTCAACTTCGGTGGACAGGGTTTCACGTTCGACAGCGACCAGGGTTTCAGCGCCGCGGGGGAATCCTCGCCGGTGCTGGTCAGCCTCTCGATGCTCTTCGTCGGGCTGCTCGCCGCCGTGACCCTGGCGAACCAGTTCGGCTTCGACGGCAGCGCGTACGCGGCGAACGTGGTGGCCGGCGTACCGGGTCGACTGGAGTTGCGCGCCCGGATCACCGCGTTCTCGCTCTACGTGCTGCCGATGCTGGCTGTGGTTGCCGTGGTGATCGCGCTGGTGCTCGGCGAGCCGACCTGGATCGGATTCATGGCGGGTGCGCTGGTCGCCACCTACGGTGCCGGGCTGGCGGTCAACTCGTTCGTCTCCGTGCTGGGCGCATACTCGCTGCCGGAGACGAGCAACCCGTTCGCGATGAACAGCGGGGCCGGGGTGGTGAAGGGAATGCTGACGCTGCTGGCCATGGTGGCCACCAGCGCGCTCGCCGCACCGATGGTGCTCGCCGCGGCACTGCTCGGCGACGCCTGGCTCTGGCTGGGCCTGCCGTTGGGCGTCGCCTACGGCGTCGGCGCGGCGCTGCTCGGCGCCTACCTGGCTGGCGACGTGCTGGACCGTCGCCAACCCGAGCTGCTCGCCCTGGTCACCCCGCGCCGCTGACCGCCGGCTGCTGGACCGCCGCTGACCGTCGCTGACCGTCGCTGACCGTCGCGCCAGATGCGGCATGTCGCGGCATCCCTACCGGGAGATACCGCAACATGCCGCATCGCGCCAGCGGTAGCCGAGGCCGAGAACCGGACGGACGGGTCACAATGTTTCACGTGAATCATGAGCCGGGTGCCCGGATCCACCACACCGACCCGTTCGCCGCGCCGGCCGACCAACGTTCGCCCGTACGCCGGCTGCGGGGGCGGCTCGCCGCGCCGGTGACCCTCTGGACGGCACCCGGGCCGGCCGGGCTGACGGTGTCGTCGACCCTGGTCGCCGAGGGCGAGCCGGGACGGCTGCTCGGACTGGTCGACGCCGAGTCGGAGTTGTGGGCGGCGGTCGAGGAGACGGGGCGGTTCGCCGTGACACCGCTCGGTCCATCACACCGACAGCTCGCCGACCGGTTCGCCGGCTTGTTCCCGTCACCGGGTGGCCTCTTCGCCACCGGCACCTGGCTCGACACGCCGTACGGTCCGGTGCCGGGCGACGCGGGTGGCTGGGCCGGTTGCCGCCTCGACGGCAGCCGGGAGTACGGCTGGGGCCTGCTGGTGGAGGCGACCATCGAGCGCGTGGAGCTGGCCGACGACGCCGAGCCGCTGCTGCACCACCGGGGTCGCTACCGGGAACTGGCCTGACCGTCACGACGGGCCCACCACCCGCTCCTTTAGGCTGACCAGTCATGAAGGTTGAGCAGCGCTTCGGTCCCGGTCATCGGATCCTGGTCACCGGCGGTGCCGGTTTCGTTCCGTCGCACCTGGTGGATTCCCTGATCGAACGCGGCTGCACGGTCGTCGTCCTCGACAACTTCGTCACCGGGTCCAAGGAAAACGTCGCGCACCTGCTCGACACGCCGAACTTCACCCTGGTGGAAGCCGACATCGCCGACGGCCTGCCCAGCCATCCGGCGTTGGCGGAACGATTCGACGCCATCCTGCACATGGCCTCACCGGCCAGCCCGACCGACTTCGAGAAGCTGCCGGTGGAGATCCTTCGGGTCGGCTCGGTGGCCACCCTGCACCTGCTGGAGCGGGCCGCCGCCGACGGCGCCCGGTTCCTGATGGCCTCCACCTCCGAGGCGTACGGCGACCCGAAGGAACACCCGCAGCGGGAATCGTACTGGGGCAACGTCAACCCGATCGGCATTCGCAGCGTCTACGACGAGGCGAAGCGGTTCTCGGAGGCCGCGACGATGGCGTACCGCCGCAGTCGCGGGGTGGACACCGCGATCGTGCGGATCTTCAACACCTACGGGCCGAGAATGCGGCCGGACGACGGTCGGGCCATCCCGACCTTCATCTCCCAGGCGCTACGCAACGAGCCGATCACCGTGCACGGGACCGGCAACCAGACCCGTTCCATCTGCTATGTCGCCGACCTGGTCCGGGGCATCCTGCTGCTGCTGGACTCCACCGAGAGCGGGCCGGTGAACTGCGGCACCGAGCACGAGATGAGCATGCGGGAGCTGGCCGAGACGATCGTGTCACTCTGCGGCAGCCGGTCCGAGGTGACCTACGTCACGCGCAGTGCCGACGACCCGGAGATGCGCCGTCCGGACCTCACCCTCGCCCGCGAAGCACTCGGCTACGAGCCCACCGTCGCTCCCGAGGAGGGACTGCGGCGCACCATCGACCACTTCCGCCAGCGGCTGGGGTAGTCGACACCGACGGCGCACCGCTCGGTAGGGGCGGGATTGGCTCGTGCTGCGTACATTGAGTTACATGTCAGCAGCCATTCCCGCCGCGCTACCGGCCCTCCGCCTGCACCGCAGCGCCGGCCGGGCAGCGGTGCCGGGCCCGGGACGCGGAAGCCGGGCCAACCCGCCGGCCGACACCCGGTGGCACCCGGCGTACGACGATGAGCCGAGCCCGGCCGGCGGCGCGGGAGGACCACGCGGTCCGCTGGGTCCGGGCGGGCCCGGCGGCGGTCCGTCACCGCGGCGGCGACCGCACTGGCGTCGTATCGCGCTGGTGGCCGGGGTCGCCGTGCTGGTGCTGGCCCTGATCGGCGGCGCGGGAGCCTGGTTCTACGCCCGCAGCCTCGACAACAACATGGCGCGGACCGACCCGTTCTCGGAGATCACCGGTGACCGGCCGCCGAAGGCGGTCAACGGCGCGCTGAACATCCTGATGGTGGGCACCGACTCGCGGGATCCGGACGCGCCGATGGACCGGGCCGGCGAGTGGCGGGCCGACACGATCATCGTCATGCACATCCCCGCCGACCACAAGCAGGCGTACCTCGTCTCCATCCCGCGGGATCTCTACGTGCCGATCCCGGAGAGCGCCGGGGCCGGATGTGAGACGGGCCAACGGCGCAAGATCAACGCCGCGTTCGCGTTCGGTGGACTGCCCCTGGCGGTACGCACTGTCGAGTGCTTCACCGACGTGCACATCGATCACGTGATGGCCATCGACTTCGCCGGGTTCAAGCAGGTCACCGACGCCCTCGGCGGGGTGGACCTGGAGGTGGAGCGGACCATCACCTCGATCCACAAGCCGTACCGGAAGTTCACCAAGGGCACCAACCACATGAACGGCACCGAGGCCCTGGACTGGATCCGCCAGCGCAAGCAGTTCCCGGACGGCGACTTCGCCCGGATGCGCCACCAGCAGGATTTCCTGCGGGCGCTGATGGACAAGGCGGCCAGCTCGGGCACGCTTACCAACCCGAAGAAGCTCAACGCCTTCCTCCAGTCGGTCACCGAAGCGGTCACCGTCGACCAGGGCTTCTCGCTCACCGACATGGCGGTGCAGTTCCGCAACCTGCGCGGCGAGAACCTGACCTTCGTCACCAGCCCACACCTGGGCAGCCAGACCATCAACGGCGAGTCGGTGGTCGTCTCGGACCGGGAGAAGGCGCTGACCATGTACCGGGCGATGGCCGCGGACACGATGGCCGACTGGATGCAGGCCAACAAGCAGCCGGCCAACGGCAACGGCTGAGCACCAGCGACTACCGGAACGGCCGATCGTCCACTTAGTTGTGGACGATCGGCCAAACCAGCAGGATGACGCGGCGGAGAACGTGAACTGGACACCACACGAACTCGCCAGCACCGGAATGCGAACGTAAAGTGTTCCCGCCCCCTTCTGCGTACACGAGCTGGAGCACGCATGCCGGTTCACAGCCCCTCCCTGCTTGAGCCGCCGCGTGCGTCCGCCGCCCCGCCGACCGTCACGAACGAAGGTCCCGGCAAGACCGGCAAGAAGCGCACCCGGCGCAAGGACCCGCTCTGGGCCCGGCTCACCGTGATCTTCGGCGCCGCGCTGATGATGACCAGCGGTGTGGCGATCGTCGGCAGCAAGGCGCTGATCAGTCAGGCCACCGGCAGCATTTCCCAGCGCAACCTGCTCGGTGAGGCCGGTAAGACCTCCGCGGAGGGTGGGGCCGATCTCAAGGGCCCGATCGACATGCTGCTGCTGGGGGTCGACGCCCGGGAGCGGTGGGCGGCGGACGACGTACGCGCGGACAGCATCATCGTGCTGCACATCCCGGCCACCCACGACCAGGCGTACCTGATCTCGATCCCGCGGGACACCGAGGCGCGGATCCCGGCGTTCGAGAAGACCGGTTACCCGGGCGGCGTCGGCAAGATCAACGGCGCGTTCCAGGCCGGTGCCCAGAACGGCGGCGGCTGGGAGGGCGGCGCCCAGTTGATGGCGCAGACCATCAAGGGCATGACCGGGGTCAGCTTCGACGGTGCAGCCATCATCAACTTCGGCGGCTTCAAGAACGTCATCGACGCCCTCGGCTCGGTGCGCATCTGCCCGAAGCAGGAGGTCACCTCGATCCACATGTCGTACGTCGACGGCAAGCCGATGTGGAACGCGGACGCCAAGAAGACCGGCAAGTCGCGTACCCCGGTGGTGCACAAGAAGGGCTGCCAGGAGATGGAGGGCTGGGCGGCCCTGGACTTCTCCCGCCAGCGGTACGGCCTCAAGAACAGCGACTACGACCGCCAGCAGAACCAGCAGCAGCTGATCAAGGCGATGGCCAAGAAGGCCACCCAGAACGGGAGCCTGACCAACCCGGTCAAGCTGAACGAGCTGATCAAGGCGGCCGGCAAGGCGTTCATCCTGGACACCGGTGGCGTGCCGGTGGAGGATTTCGTCTTCACCATGCGCGGGGTGACCGGCAACGAGCTGATCATGCTGAAGACCAACGGCGGCACGTACAACGCCAAGGGCAACGGCACCGAGGCGCTCAGCGAGCAGACCCTGGACATGTTCCAGGCGGTCCGAAAGGACAAGCTCGCCGAGTTCGTCTTCTACAACCCCGAGGTGATCTCTTCACGGAAGTGACGGGTGGGGCAGCGCGATAGCCGAAACCACCGTCACTCTTCGTGACACTTCCGTAGCCTGATGTGAGTCAGATTCACGTCAGGTTCGCGGGAGGAACGTCACGGCCAGGAGGCGTACGAGCGGAGAGCGGGCACCGGGCGCGCGTACCCGGCGACCGCGGTGGCCTCGCGTACTGCTCGGTATCGGGCTGGCGGCGATGCTGCTGGCCACGGTCGCGGTGGTCGGGCTCCGGATGCTGACCGACCGGTACGAGAGCACCATGACCCGGGCGGAGTTGCTCGACCCGAGCGCCCGCGCCGACCGTACCGACCTGGACGGCCCGCTCAACTACCTGCTCGTCGGCTCGGACCGCCGGCCCGGTGACGCCGGCTCCGAGCAGCGCACCGACACCATCCTGATCGTGCACGTGCCGCCCGGGCTACGCGAGGGCTACCTGGTCTCCGTGCCGCGCGACCTGCTGGTGACGATCCCGCCGGGCGGCGGCTACCCCGGTGGTGAGGACAAGATCAATACGGCGTACGAGTACGGTGGCGGCGGCCGGCCCGGTGCGCACCTGCTCTCGGCCACCCTGACCGGGCTCACCGGCATCCGCTTCGACGGCGCCGCACTCGTCGACTTCGCCGGTCTCCGGAACGTGATCGACCTGCTCGGCGGGGTCGACATGTGCGTGCGCGCCGAGGTGAAGTCGATCCACACCGACCGGGTCTTCCGTCCCGGCTGCCAGCGGATGGACGGCGACCAGGCGCTGGACTACGTGCGCCAGCGCTACGACCTGCCGGGCGGCGACTACGACCGGCAGACCCACCAGCAACAGCTGTTGGGGGCGATGCTGGCGCAGGCCGGTGAGACCCGACTCCGCACCGACCCGGTACGGCTGCACCGGCTGATCGGGGCCGTCGGCGGCTCCCTGACCCTGGACACCAACGGCGTGCCGGTGGAGGACCTGTTGCTAGCGCTGCACGGACTGGCCACCGACGGGCTACGGGGCGTGCAGGTACCGTCCTACCCCCAGATGATCGACCAGGTGTCCTACGTCCGGCTCGACGACGAAGGTGACGGGCTGTTCGAGGCGGTGCGCGGCAGCCGGATGTCGGAGTGGGCCGGTGCGCATCCGCGCTGGGTGACCCGGCTCTGACCCGCCCGATGACCGGGCCCGCCGGGGCAACGCCGTCCGGTCGCGGGCCGCCGCCCCACGAGGTTCTAGGCTTGGTACCCGTGTTCGGACCTCAGATACCCACCGTGACCGTTCCCGAGATCAACGATCAGACGTACCTGCTCGACGTCCGGGAGGACGACGAGTGGCGCGCCGGTCACGCCCCGGGCGCCCACCACCTGCCGATGATGGAACTACCGGCCCGGCTGGCCGAGGTGCCGACCGACCGGGACGTGGCCGTCATCTGCCGCTCCGGCGGTCGCTCCGCTCAGGTCGTCGCGTATCTGCTGCGTAACGGCTGGGAGCAGGTGAGCAACGTCGCCGGCGGGATGGACGACTGGGCGGCGGCCGGTCGACCGGTGGTCGGCTCGGACGGGCAGCCGGGCCGGGTCCTGTAGGACGCGAGCCGTGGACGGACCCCTCGTCTTCGCCCACCGTGGTGCCTCGTACGACCTGCCCGAGCACACCCTCGCCGCCTATCTGCGCGCTCTCGACGAGGGTGCCGACGGGCTGGAGTGCGACGTCCGGTTGACCCGCGACGGGCACCTCGTCTGCGTACACGACCGGCGGCTGGACCGGACCAGCAACGGCCGGGGTCTGGTCAGTGCCCGGACGCTCGCCGAGTTGGAGCAGTTGGATTTCGGTTCCTGGCATCCAGGAGGTGTTCCGGCCAACGGCGACGAGGTGCTCGACGATTCGCACACCCGACTGCTCACCCTCGAACGGCTGCTGGCGGCGGTGCTGGCCGCCGGTCGGCCCGTCCGGCTGCTGGTGGAGACCAAACATCCGTCCCGCTACGGCGGCAACGTGGAACGGCGGCTGGTCGCCCTGCTGCGCCGGTACGGTCTGGTCGACCCGCACCCGGACGCACTCGTACGGGTCACCGTGATGTCGTTCTCCCCGCTGGCGGTACGCCGGATCCGGGCGCTGGCCCCCGCGCTACCGACCGTGCTCCTGCTGGAGGTGCTGCCTCGCTGGTTGCCCATGGGGCGGCTGCCGTTCGGTGCCGGCATCGCCGGACCGGGGATCGCGCTGGTCCGCGCCCGTCCCGCCCTGGTGCCGGCGCTGCGGGCAGCCGGCAACCAGGTCTACGTCTGGACCGTGAACGAGCCGGCCGATCTCGACCTCGTGCTCGCGGCGGGGGTGGACGGCGTGATCACCGACCGCCCGGCGCAGACTCTCGCCCGGTTGCACAGGTAGTCAGAGCCTGAGGCCACTCGGGGGTGCCCGGGAACGCGGACGGCAGGCAGACTCGGGGTCATGCCGGACCGCACCGACTACTCCGCTCTCATCGCCGGGCACACAGCCGTCATCGAGATGATCAACTCCGGTGACGCGGGTCTGCCGGTGCTGACCCAGCTGCTCCGGGTGGCCCAGCCGGCACTCGGTGCCGCCGGGATGGCGTTCGTGGAGTTCGCGCCCAGCGGCGGCCGGGTGATCGCCGCCACCGGCGCCGCCGAGTGGACCGTCGGCCGGCCGCTGCCGGCCAACGATCCGGTCACCAGCTGCCTGCTCGCCGGCCCCCGGGTGCAGTGCGTCCGAACCGACCAGTTCACCAACCCGCTCACCAGCGAGCTGGCCCAGCGCGGCCTGCGGCGGATGGTCGTCTCCCGGGCCGAGATCGGTGGCCACGCCGTCGGCAGCCTGCACGCCCTCTACCTCGCTGGCGACGAGGAACCCACAGCCGAGCACCGTGGCGTGGTCGGTTACCTCGGTTCCTGCATCGCCCACATGTACGGCGACCAGAGCGGCCTGCCGGTGCACGGCGACGGTCCGGTGGTCGCGGCGCTCGCCGACGGTCTGGCCGTGGTGGACCGGGACGCCACGGTCCGGCTCTGGAATCCGGCCGCCGCGCAGGTGACCGGCCGGTCCACCGCGGAGGCGATCAACCAGCCACTGCCCTTTCCGCTCCCGCCCTCCGGGCAGGTCCTCGATCATCGCCTGCCGAGCGGGCGCTGGCTGCGGATCACTTCGGGTGAGCTGCCAGGCCCCGGCACCCTGCGGGTGGTGAGCTTCCGGGACACCACCGACCAGCAGCGGCACGACCACGAGCGGGATCTCTTCGTCGCGGTCACCAGCCACGAGTTGCGTACCCCGGTCACGGTCATCAAGGGCTACGCGGACACCCTCACCGACCACTGGGAGTCGCTGAGCGATACCGACCGGCGGCAGGCCGCCCGGGTGATCGGCCAGCGGGCCAACGAACTGGCCCGGCTGCTCGACCGGCTGCTCGCCTCGGCGGCCGAGGCGTGGCCGGGCGACGGGCCGCCGGCACCCTTCGACCTCACCGAGACGCTCCGGGTCGCGATCGCCGACCTGCCCACCGACCTGCGTCGACGGATCACCCTTGAGGTGCCGGCCGAGCTGCCCAGGGCGATCGGCCATCGGCAGAGCCTGGCCACCGTGCTCACCGAACTCGTCACAAACGCCGGAAAGTACTCCCCACCCGACTCCCCGATCGACGTCGCCGCCGGTGCCGACGGCCAGACCGTCTGCTTCCGGGTCAGCGACCGGGGCATCGGCGTACGCCCGGAGCACGTGGAACGGGCCTTCGATCGTTTCTGGCAGGGCGACTCCGGCGACCGACGTCGCTATCCCGGCACCGGTCTCGGCCTCTATCTCGTGCGCCGGATCGTTGAACAACAGAATGGGTGGGTATTCCTTCGCCCGAGAAATGGTGGGGGTACGGTCGCAGAGGTGCGGCTGCCCCGCAGGTGACAGTGGGGGTCACGGGGCGAAAGAGGGGCAGAGGTGGCGACGACAGCTGTCGAACGCGCGTGGTGCGTCGTGGTGCCGCACCACGCCAGTGGGGCGCGGATCGCCCGGCACCGGCTCGCCGCCGAGCTGGCCGGCAGCGTCTCCCCGGCGATGCTTGCGGATCTGGTTGCGGTCCTGGCCGAGCTGGTGGGTAACGCGGTCCGGCATGCCGACCCGCTGCCGGGCGGCGTGGTCCGGGTCGCCTGGCGGCTGCGCCACGCTCCCGAGGGGCCGCAGCTCCGGCTGCGGGTCACCGACGGCGGCGCGTCGGGTGGCCCGCGGATCCGCCCGCCGGACCCGAACGCGGCCGACGGTCGGGGCCTGCACATCGTCTCCGGCCTGGCGACCAGTTGGGGCGTGGAGCGCGACGGTCTCGGTCAGAGCGTCTGGGCCGACTTCGAACCGGTCGCCGACCAGACGGCGTTGGTGACCTCCGGCTGAGCCGGTCGGTCGACCGGTTGTCGGGTCCGGCCCCACCCTCCACCAGAGGGCTCCGGCGCCTGTGTCACCCGCTAGGCTGTCTCGCCGTGAGCAAGCGTCGAAAGAACCAGCGGGCCGCCGCTGCGTCCGGCAAGCGGGAACGGGTCCGGGACGTCTTCGTGCCCCGGCCCTTCGAGGGGCTGGTGGACGAGCCCGAGTGGATCGCCCTGCGGGAGCTGGTGCCAGCCGCTTCCGCGCCGCTGCGGCTCGCCCCGGCGCTCGTCGAGGAGCACGGCGACCGGCCGGTGACGCTGGCCACCGTGCTGCCGATGGCCGCCCCCGCGATGAGCCGGGAGGACGGCCACATCTTCATCGGGCTCCAGCGTCATCTCCAGTCCGGTGACGTCTCCCGTGACCTGGCCGAATCGCTGCTCTGCGCACTGCGTACCGCCCCCGGCGCCCAGGTCGCGGTGCCGCCGCTGCCCGGCCCCGGTTCCCGGTTGCAGGACATCCTGGTCGACGGGCCGTTGGAGATCAGCCTGCACGAGGGGTTCGAGTTCTGGCTGGCCCCGGAGGCCGCCGAGGACCCGACCGTGCGGGCTTCCCTGGAGCGGGCCAACGCGGCGATCTATCCCACCGTGCGACTGACCGCCGCGCGTGCCGCGTACTGGTGCCAGGTGACGGACAAGGCCCACGTCCGCTGGGTGCTGCCCGAGGCCGAGGAGGCCGCCCTGGACGCGCTGGCCCGGCTCGGTGCGGCCGGCTCGCTCACCCTCGGCGACCAGACCCGGTTCGCCGGCATGTTCCGCGCCCACGGGCGGCTGGTGCCGGTCTGGGACCTGCCCGAGGAGATCCCGGCCGGTGACTGGGAGCAGCCGGTCGCCGACTTCGCCAAGCGGTACGCCGACGCCCTGGCTGAGACCGGCCCGCTCGACGCCGGCGCCCGCCGGTCCCGCCAGGGGCTGCTCGGCCGCCAGCTCACCCTGCGCTGACCGCGACCCCGACTGCTGATTCGCCCGCCGGGCACCTGCTCCACCCGGCCGTCAGGAAGGTGCCCTGCCCGGCTCCCGCAGCAGCGGGCAGGACATGCAGCGGGGGCCGCCGCGCCCCGACCCCAGCTCCGAGCCGGCAATCGGAATGAGTTCGATGCCGGCCCGCTCCAACTGGGCGTTGGTCTCGACGTTGCGCTCGTAGCCGACGCAGAGTCGGGGCGCGAGCGCCAAGGTGTTGTTGCCGTCGTCCCACTGCTCCCGCTCGGCGGTCACCGGGTCGAGCCCGGTGTCGATCACCCGTAGCCGGTCCAGGTCCATCGCGTCGGCGGCGGCCCGCAGGAACGGCGCCGGCCCGTCGACCCGCGGGTCCGCACCGTCGGCACCGGCGATGACGGTGTACGCCGACAGGCTGCTGGCCACGTTCGGGTACATCAGCACCGCGTCGGCGTCGACCATCGTGCAGATCGTGTCCAGGTGCATGGTGGCCCGTTCCTGGGCGATCGGTACGACGAGGATGGTGTGCGCCAGCCCGGCCGCGAAGACCCGACGCGCGAGCCGCTCGGCGCCGGCGGGTGTCGTCCGCTCGCCGACCCCGACGGCCAGCACGCCGGGTGCCAGCAGCAGCACGTCCCCACCTTCCAGGGGCTCCAGGCCCGGGCGGTAGACGAACTCGGTGCCGGCGAACCGGGGATGGTGACGGTAGATCGCGTCGGTAAGTGTGGTCTCCCGCCGCCGGGCGGGCATCGCCAGACTCGTCACACCCACCCGGTCGCCGATCCACAGTGACGAGTCGCGGGTGAACAGCAGGTTGGGCAGCGGGTCGATGATGAAGTCGTGGCGGTCCATCAGGGTGTAGACGAGCCCACCCCGGCGGTCCCGGCCGAGCCGCAACTCCTCGTGGGCCAGGCCGGCGACGAGGACACTGGCCAACGCGGCCGGGTCGAGGTACGCCAGATGTGCGGCGACCCGCGCGCGCAGGGTGTCGCCGAGCCGGGGCGAGTTGAGCACCTCGTCGGTCAGCTCCGTCCGGGCCTCCGCCACGGCCAGCGTCTCGGTGAGCAGGTCGGTCAGGTAGAGCACCTCGACACCGCGTTCCCGCAGGGCTCCCGCGAAGGCGTCGTGCTCCTCCTGCGCCCGACCCACCCACGGGATCGCGTCGAAAAGCAGCGAATCGTTGTTGCGCGGGGTCAGCCGGGCGAGTTCCGGCCCCGGCCGGTGCAAAAGGACGGTGCCGAGCCGGCCGACCTCACTGTCCACGTGGTGGCTCACCCCCGCAGCGTAGGGCAGGGTTTGGCGGCATCCGGTAAAACAACCGTGGGTGAATATGGCATTCATCCACAGTCATTCCGGCGCTCCGGCTTGCCGACCACCGGGACTGGCAACGTAGGGTAGTGAGAACGTAACTTCGAGGGACCTTTTGCCGGAGGTCGCGATGACTGTCTTCCCCGCACGTCGAGCCGTACCGTCCGCCAGGGCGCTGCCGCCAGTGGCGGTACCGCACCCCCGGGTCGAGTCTCCCGGGGTGGTCGCAGCTCCTCGCCCGTCTCCGTTGGAGTGGGCCCGCCGCCGCCGGGCGGAGCGGGGCGCGCGACGGCTGGAAGCGGCCGGTGCCCGCGCTCTCGGTCAACTCGACCATCTCGGGCCGGCCTGGCACGTCATCGACTGGCCCCGCACCGACGTGGCCGATGCCCTCCTCGACGACCATGCGGACAACCGGGCCGGGTTCCTGGCCATCGGCCCGAGCGGGCTCTTCGCCGTCACCATCGCCGACCACGGCCGGGCCCGCGTCCTGGTCGCCGGTGACGTGGTGCAGATCAACGGCAAGCGCCCGCCCTACGTGGCCGAGGCACGTCGCGACGCCCGACGGGCGAGCAAGGCGCTGACCGCGGCCGTCGGCCACCCGATCCCGGTGACCCCGGTGCTCACCTTCGTGGGCTCCGGGGTGATCAGCGTCTACGGTCTGCCGAAGGACTGCCTCATGGCGACCCACCGGGAGCTGGACCGGCTCCTGGTGGCCGGCGGAAACCGGATCAGCCCGGCCACCGCCGAGAAGCTGTCCCGGGTCGCGCAGCACCCCGGCACCTGGGGCGACAGCGGTTACCCGCCGGCTGCGGACTACCGGTGGTACGAGGACGGCCGAATGGCCGCTGACAAGCCGACCGGCCGCCGGTAACGTCAGCGGCGACGCCACGCGGCCGGGCACGGCTCAGCTCCCGCCGGCCCGCGCCGTCGCCGACCGGGCACTGATCAACACCGACGGCACCGTACGCCCAACGCGGTCGGCGGTCGCTGCCGCGACCGGCTAGCGTGGACGTACCGTCGGTGTGCATAGGAGGCTCGGTGGCCCACGTCGAACTCTCGCTCTCGGAAGTGTTCGCGCCCTCCGGGGAGACACCGCCAGAGCCGGAGTGCGACAACATCGGCCGGTGGTCGGCGACGGTCTCCAGCGCCGACGAACCCTGCCTGCTGATCGACGCCGAGACCCGGGTGCTGGCCGTCTCCACCGCCGCTTGCGAGCTGCTCCAACTGGGTGCGCCGGAAGACGTGATCGGCCTGCCGCTGCTCGACGGAGGGCTGCGACTGCTCGACTTCACCGCCTACCGGGGCGAGTTGGCCGAGCCCGAGATCGACAAGATCCCCCCGCTGCTGGCGCTCACCTCCGGCCGACTGGCCCGGGGCCTGCTACGCATCGAGGCGGCCACGGAGGACGCGGCCGATGCGACGGTGGACGCCATCTCCACTCCCGTGGTCGCCGACGGCACAGTGGCCGGCTCCCTCACCTTCTTCTCCGAGGTCTGACTTCCTCCTACCATGGGCTCGGCCACCTGCCATCCAGAGTTCCCGCCCTGAGGACCACCCCGTGCCGCCCACCTCGCCGTTCCCCGTGGACCCCGATCGGCCCACCGCTGGCTCCCGGTCCCCTGCCGGGGTCTTCCTCCGACCGTGCCGGCGGCACGGCCGGCTGATCGGTGTTGCCGTGCTGATCGTGTTGGCCGTCGGATGTGGCGCACCCCCGGAGGTACGGGACAGCGGCGGTCTGCCGACCCTGCCGCCCAGCCGGGCGACGAGCAGCCCCACCAGTTCCGCCACGCCGTCTTTCGGTGCACTTCCGGGTGCCGTGCCGACCACGCCATCGGCCGACCCGGGACTGGTCGCGGTGGCCTGCCCCGGCGAGCCGTCCGGGAAGCAGATCATCGAGCTGGTACGTGGCCGTCGTGGGCTGCTGCCCGGCAGCGCTCGGGTCAGCGTCCGCAACGGTCCGTTGTGTGCCGCCGACTGGCACCTGACCACCCTCGACGTCTCCGGATACGAACCGCTCCAGGTGGTCAGCCGGGACCGGTCCGGATCTTTGCGCCTGGTGACCGCCGGCACCGACGTGTGCACGGCCGAGGTGCGGGTCGCCAGCCCGGCCGGCATCCAGACCCTGGCCTGTGGCAGTGACGGTGGCGGTCCGTCGGGCCCGTCGCCAACTCCGGGTGCGTAGGCTGAAGGCATGCCGGGAACGCCGCCGACCCGTTTCGTCTACCTCGGGCCCGAGGGCACCTTCGCCGAGCAGGCACTACGCACCGTGCCCGCTGCCGAGCGGGGCAGCCGCACGCCGGCCCGCAGCGTCGGCGAGGCGCTGGAGGCCGTCCGCGCCGCCGAGGCCGACGCGGCTCTGGTGCCATTGGAGAACTCGATCGGGGGCGCGGTCGGGGTCACCCTCGACGAGTTGGCCGAGGGAGAGCCGCTGGTGATCACCCGGGAGGTGATCCTGCCGGTGGAGTTCGTGCTCGGGGCACGGGCGGGAACCCTGCTGCCGTCGGTGCGCAGCATCGCCGCACACCCGCAGGCGTCCACCCAGTGCCGGGGCTGGCTGCGTACCCACCTGCCCGACGCGGTCGTGGTGGACGTGCTGTCCAACGGAGCGGCGGCGGCCGGCGCGGCAAACGGTGAGTACGACGCGGCCATCTGCGCACCCATCGGCGCGACCCGGCACCGGCTCGCCGTCCTGGCCGACAAGATCGCCGATCATCCCGACGCGGTGACCCGCTTCGCGCTGCTGTCGCGGCCCGGTCCGCCTCCGCCGCCCACCGGCGACGACGTGACGTCGCTCGCCGTCTACATCGCGCACGACCGGGTGGGCGCGCTGCTGTCCGTGCTTATGGAACTGGCGGTCCGGGGCGTCAACCTGACCAGGATCGAGTCCCGACCAACGGGCGAGGCCCTCGGCCGCTACGTCTTCTTCCTCGACTGCACCGGTCACGTCGCGGACGTCCGGCTGGGTGAGGCGTTGCAGGGGTTACGTCGGGTCTGCGCCGACGTACGCTTCCTCGGCTCGTACCCCCGGCACCGATGGGACGGATCGGCGCCGGTACGGCCGGTGACCGCCCCGGCGGGCCTCTCCGACGCCGACTACACGGATGCTGCCGCCTGGCTCGCCCGCCTACGCGCGGGCGAGCTGACCTGAGCGACCCGGGTGCCGCCGGCCGGCGCAGCCGGGCCCCGACTGCGCGAGAGCCCGGCGCGCCGCGGCCTACCGGAACAGGCCGCCGAGCACACCGCCCTGGTCCTGCTGGCCGCTGCCCATGATCGGTGGCTCCTCGGAGGGCTGGACGACGACGAAGCCGTGGCCGGCGAAGCTCATCGTGTACGCCTCACCGGTGGTGCGGCCCAGCAGCGTGCCGAGCCCGATCTGATCGGCCCGGTGGTAGCCGGTCTGTAGGCTCGCCGACCAGCAGACGGCGGCCTGTGGGTCCACGTAGGTGGGCGCGTCGACGTTGAGCACGACCGGCGTTCCCCGGGTGGTGACGGCGATCCTGCCGTGCCCGGTGAAGACGCAGTTGAACAGGCCGGACGAGGCCATGCCCGCCCCGCCGACCATCTTGATGTCGTAGCGCAGCGTGGCGTCGAAGGCCAGCACGCTGGAGCCGTTGATGGAGAGGGCGTCGCCCGGCTCCAGGTCGATGACGTGCACGTCCTTGGCAAAGTCGGCCAGGAACACGTCGCCGCGTCCGGTGAGCTTCATCAGCGGCACACCCTCGCCGGTGAGCTTCTGCTTGAGGAAGTTGCCCAGCCCACCGGAGCCGAGCGCCTGGAACTGCACCTGCCCCTGGTACGCCACCATCGAACCGACCCGGGCCATCGCCTCACCGTCGAGTTCGATCTTCAACATCTTGGAGTTCTGCAACCGCATGCCGGGTTGCGTCGACTCCTGCTCCAGATTCGCCGCCGAGAACAGCTCGCTGCGCATGGTTCCTCCCGTACTCGCCGTACCTGGCCGAGACGGTAGGGCCAGCCCGCAACCCCGGACGCAGACGTCAACCCCAGCCCAGCTCGTGTAGGCGCGCGTCGTCGATGCCGAAGTGGTGGGCGATCTCGTGCACCACGGTCACGGCCACCTCGTCGACGACGTCCTCGTCGCTGTGGCAGATGCGCAGGATGGGGTTGCGGTAGATGAGGATCCGGTCGGGCAGTACGCCTGCGTAGTCCCAGCCGCGTTCGGTCAGCGCGTGTCCCTCGTACAGGCCGAGCAGGTCCTCGCCGGGCGGCGGGTCGTCCTCGACCAGGATCACCACGTTGCTCATCAGCGCCAGCAGTTCCTCCGGAACCTCGTCGAGCGCCTCCCCGACCAGTTCCTCGAACCGCTCCCGCTCCATCTCGACCGCCACGCTCCCATTCTCCCCACCCCATCCGCGATCTTGCACTTCCGGTCGCCGCAAACCGGCACAGAAGCCGCGTAACGGAGACCGAAAGTGCAAGATCGGCGCGGAATGGGAGTGGAGTGGGCTGGGCGTAGGTCAGGAGGTGAGGCGAGCGGTGAGAGTGATCTCGGCGCCGGGCGAGAGCAGGCGCGAGATCGGGCAGTTCTGCTTGGCGGCCTCGGCCAGCTTGGCGAACTGCGCCTCGTCGATGCCGGGCACCGCACCGACGGTGTCCAGCTCGATCCGGGTCACGGTCATCCCGGCGTCGGTCTTGTCGAGGTGCACCTTGGCGGTGGTCTCCACGGAGGTGGGCGTCGTGCCGGCGTCGGCGAGCGCCTTGGAGAAGGCCATCGAGAAGCAGCCGGCGTGCGCGGCACCGATCAGTTCCTCGGGGTTGGTGCCCTCACCCTCTTCGAAACGGGACTTGAAGGAGTAGTTCCCCTCCAGCCCGCCCTTGCCGGTGCGGATGGTGCCGGACCCCTCGGTGAGGTTGCCCTGCCAGCGTGCGGAAGCGGTACGGATAGGCATGCACCTGACGCTAGTCCACCGAGGGCCGGCAGGCGACCGACCGCCCCCGGCCGCGTGGTTGTTCCCCGGCGTCGCGACCCGGCTGTGTCATGATGCGACCCGGACCTCGTGGCGCGGCGGACGCGCGTCCCGGCCATCAGGAGAGGGTGAGTGATGACCCACGACCTCCCCATTCCCCGTCAGGACGACCGCACCGACGGTGCCAGCGTCATCGAGTGGGGGGCGGAGGACGAGTCGCCGGCAACCGGCCGGTTCCGGCGGGCTCTCGGTGGCCTCGGCGGTGACCACCGGGTGCCGGTGCTGCTGGCCGGGCTCGGCGCGGTGGCGGCTCTGGCGTCGCTGCTCGGCGAGTGGTCGACGATCACGATCCCCAACGGCGGACCGGATCCGGACACCCCGCTACAGGTGACCAGCGGCATCTCCGACCTCGGGCTGGGCTCGGCATACCTGGTCGGGCTGCTCGCGCTCGGTGCCACGGTGGCGCTCGCGGTGCGCGGTACGGACGCGGTCCGGGCGAATGCCCGGGTGGCCGGACTGGCACTCGCCGCGGGTGTGCTCGCGCTGCTGGCGACGACCGCGACGGCACTCGACGACACCCTGGGCCGGGGAATGTACTTGAACCCGGAACTGACCTTCGACGTCGAGTACGGGCGCGGTCTGATCACCGGCTTCGTCGCCGTCGGGCTGTTCGCCGCTGCGCTCCTCCGGGCCTCTCCCGGACCGGCCGACGCCCGGCCGGGGTCGGACGGCCCGCGACGGCGCGGCCGACGACCGTCGATGGACGCGGAGCCGGAGGGGGAACGCCCACCTGCGGACATAACCGTCACACCGACGGTGCCCTTCGCCCGGGAGGCACCGACCGACTGATCCACCGAACCCGGTCACGAGGTCACCTCCGGTGTGTCGCCCGTTGGCACCCGATTCGCCTGGAAGCCATGGTTGCGACCGGTTGTGCGAGGTACGGTTGCTGCCCGCCGTCACGCCGGGTCGCCGATCGACGAGGTGAACGGCTGGTCGCGACGGCGGCGGGCGAAGGAGGAACCATGACCCGCCCGGGACTGCCCAAGCTGATCGCCACCGACCTCGACGGGACGCTCGTCCGCAGCGACGACACCGTGTCGGCCTTCACCCACGAGGTGCTCGACCGGGTACGCGCCGCTGGTATCCCGGTGGTCGGCGCCACCGGTCGCGGCCCTCGGCTGACCGAACTGACCCGCAACGACATCCGCGCCGCCGATTTCCTCGTGCTGGCCGGCGGCGGCAGGGTGGTCGACCAGAGCGACCCGGAGGGGCCGGTGGTGCTGCGGGACGAGCGCCTCTCCAGCGAGGTGCTGGCCGTCCTGCTGGCTGAACTGGAGGCCGCGGTCGGCCCGCTGACGGTCATGGTGGAGGCGTCGGACGAGCACGAGGCGCCGCTCTGGGGCGACTATCATCCCGCGTGGCCCTATCAGGACGCGTTCGAGGTGCGCAGCCGCACGGAGTGCCTCGCCGGCGATGTGATCAAGGCGTTCGCGCGTACCGCCGATCACCACGTGGACGAGTTGCTGGCCGTCGCCCGGGAGATCGTGCCGCCGCATCTGGCCACCCTCACCCAGGCGGGCCTGGGCTTCATCGAGATCTGCCCGCCCGGCGTGGACAAGGCCTCCGGGCTCAGCGTCATCGCACAGACCCTCGGGGTGGACCCGGCGGACGTGCTGGTCTTCGGTGACATGCCCAACGACCTGCCGATGTTCGAGTGGGCCGGCTGGGGTCGGGTGGCCGTCGCCAACGCCCACCCGAGCCTGCGCGCGGTCGCCGACGAGGTCACCTTGCGCAACGACGACGACGGGGTGGCGATCTATCTCGACCGGCTACTGTCCCGGTGATGGATTCCACGCCGCACCTGGTCGCCAGCGACATCGACGGGACACTGCTGCGCGACGACCGCACCCTCAGCGCCCGCACCGCCGACGTGCTGGCCCGGATCTCCGCCCAGGGCACGCCGGTCGTCCTGGTCACCGGCCGGCCGATCCGCTGGCTCCGGTTGGTGTACGACCAGCTGGCCGAGCCGCTGCCGGCGGTCTGCGCCAACGGCGCGGTGGTCTACGACCCGAGCACCGACGAGGTGCTGCGGGCCGACCCGCTGGCTCCGGAACTGCTCGCCGAGGTGGTCCGACGCCTGCGTGCCGAGGTACCCGAGGTGAGCCTCGCCGTGGAGATCGTCGACGGTCGGCAGATGCGTCATGAGGCGCACTACCCGTTGCGGTGGGACGCCGACGACGAGGCGATCCGAGCCGTGCAGACCGCCGAGGAACTGCTGTCAGCACCGGCGGTGAAGCTGCTGGCGCGGGCCGGTGAGCAGGACCCCGACCGGTTCACCCGACTGGTCGCCGCCGCCCTCACCGGGCTCGCGGAGGCCACCCACTCCTCACACTCCGGGCTGGTGGAGATCTCGGCCGCCGGAGTGACGAAGGCGGCGGGCCTGGCCTGGTACTGCCACCGCCTCGGTGTCGCCGCGCCGGACGTGCTGGCCTTCGGTGACATGCCCAACGACCTGCCGATGCTCACCTGGGCAGGGCGGGCGGTGGCGGTCGCCAACGCGCATCCGGAGGTGCTGGCGGTCGCCGACGAGGTCGCCCCGGCGAACTCGTCCGACGGGGTAGCCGCGTACCTGGAGAAGGTTTTCGGGGCGGACTGAGCCGTCGGCTGCGGCGCGCGACGAGCGCGCCGCAGCCGGACTCATGGTCAGAGGTACTGGCCGGTGCTGTGTCCTTCACCGCCGCCCGGCTGACCCATGCCGGGCATGCCTGGCAGCATCGCCCCGGCCGGTCCGCTGGGCAGCGCCTGCCGACCGGAACGCATCTGCTCCAGCTGCACCCGGGCCGCCATCTGTTGCGCGACCAGAGCTGCCTGGATGCCGTGGAACAGCCCTTCCAGCCAGCCGACCAGCTGGGCGTGGGCGATGCGCAGCTCGCCCTCGCTCGGTGCCTGGTCCTCGGAGAACGGCAGCGAGATCCGTTCCAGCTCCTCCCGCAGCTCGGGGGCGAGCCCTTCCTTCAGCTCGACGATCGACCGTTGGTGGATCTCCCGCATCCGGTGCCGGCTGGCATCGTCCAGCGGAGCGGCCTTGACCTCCTCCAACAGCTGTTTGATCATGCTGCCGATCCGCATCACCTTGGCCGGCTGTTCGACCAGGCGCGACGGATCCTCACCAGATCCTTCGTCGGCTTGCACGGTGCCGACGGGCCGGCCGTCCGGTCCGACCACCACCACGGTTCCGGAGTGCCCGGTACCGTCCCGGTCGGGCTCGTCGTTCTGTCCAGCGGAGCGCGCTTCGGTCATGCCCTCCATCTTTACCCAGCGGTACCCGTCAGCGTCCGGCGGCCCGCTGCCCTGTTACCCGGGCGGCACCTATCTGACGGTGGCCGGTGAGCCGCGCTACCGTCGCCCGATGCACTCCGATCCCCGTACGGTGCTGACCCGCCCCGCGCCCGAACCGGACGCGACCGTCGCCTACGGCGAACACCCGGACCAGATCGCCGACCTGCGCCGCCCGGCCGGCTCCGGACCGCCCCGTCCGCTGGTGGTGGTGGTGCACGGTGGTTTCTGGCGCGCGGAGTACGACCGGCGGCACACCGGGCCACTGGCGACCGCACTGGCCGCGCTCGGGTACCCGGTCGCCCAGTTGGAGTACCGGCGGACCGGTCAGCCCGGCGGCGGCTGGCCCGGCACCCTGACCGACGTGCTGGCCGGAGTCTCCGCGCTGCCCGGGTTGGCCGAGGTCGCGCTGCCGGGGCGAGTCACCGCCACGCCACCGGTGCTGGTCGGCCACTCGGCCGGCGGGCACCTCGCGCTGTACGCGGCGGCCCACGCACCCGGTGCCGTCGCCGGGGTGCTGGCCCTCGCACCGGTCGCCGACCTGGCCGAGGCGTACCGGCTGGATCTCGACGCCGGTGCCGTGGCCGCGCTGCTCGGCGGCGGACCGGCCGACGTGCCGGAGCGTTACGCGACGGCGGATCCTCGGTCTCTGGTTCCCCTCCGGCCACGCACGGTAGTGATACACGGCACGCTCGATCAGCAGGTACCCATCGACCTCTCTCGAAATTACGTGGCTGCCGCCCGCGCCGCCGGCACCGAAATCCGCCTGATTGAGCTACCAGAGTGCGAGCATTTCGGGCTTATCGCTCCGGACTCGCCAGCGTGGCCGGAGGTTACCGACGCGTTGCGGTCTCTGCACGAAGATCATTAGCCATTGACGCAGCGTCGCCGAGCAGGTAGAACGCCGAAGGGGCGGATGCGCCCCGGCAACACATTCGAAGGGAAACTCGGTGTCGCAGATGAACCGCAGGCGGGCACTCCAGCTGCTGGCCGCGCTCGGTACGGGCGGGCTCGTCGCCGCATGCGGCTCCGACGCCGAGCCGGAGGTGGCCGGCACAGAGAGCCCGATCAAGATCGGGCTCATCGCGCCACAGTCCGGCCCGAGCAAGGCGGTCGGCGACGAACTCAGCAACGGCTTCGAGCTGTACCTCGACCTCAACGACCGGCGACTCGGTGGCCACCCGGTCGACATGGTCACGGCCGACGAGGGTGACAACGTCAAGTCCGGTCAGGGTGCCGTCGAGGGACTGCTCAAGCAGGGTGTGCTCGCCCTGACCGGGGTCGCCAGCTCGTCGGTCATGTTCGGCATCAAGGACATCGTGGAGCAGGCCCGGGTGCCGTTGATCGGCTCCAACGCCTCGCCTGCGAACCTGCAGAGCGTCGTCTACATCTGGCGTACCTCGTACGTGCTCGACGAGGCGGGCCGGGCGCTCGGCCGCTACCTGAAGGACGAGCTTGCCGCCTCCGACCGGATCGCGACGATCCTGCCGGAAGGGGTCGTCGGCGTCGAGGATGTGCTTCGTGGCTTCCGCGAGGAGTTCGGCGCGTCCGACCCGCGGCTCGCCTCCGAGGTGGTCTGGACCTCCGGCAGCAGCAGCCCCAGCCGGACCGCCTACGTCTCGGACATCAACCGCGCGCTGGCCGGCAACCCCTCGGTCGTCTTCTGCTTCTACTCCGGCACGGCGGCCGTGGAGTTCATCATGCAGCTGCGCGACGCCGGATTCCGGGGCCGGATCTACGCCCCCGGCTTCCTCACCGAGGGTTCGGTGCTGGAGAACATCCGGCCGGCGAGCGACGCCCTCGGCATCCGTACCGCCCTGAACTACTCCGCCGACCTGAACAACGCGGCCAACCGCCGGTTCGCCTCGGCGTACCGCAAGAAGCACAACACCTCCCCGACCACGTACGCGATGGCCTCGTACGACGCGGCCAAGGTGCTCGACCAGGCGATCCGGCTCGCCGGCCCGGCACCCACCCCGCAGCAGGTCAACCTCGCGCTGGGCCGGATCGGGCAGATCGACAGCCCACGCGGTGCCTGGCAGTTCAACCAGCCGCGTACGCCACAGCAGAAGTGGTACCTGCGTGAGGTGCAGCGCGACGGCCAGGTGGTGTCGAACGTGCTGGTCAACGAGTTGGCCACGCTCGGCTGACCAGGTCGAGGACTGCGCGATGCCGTCCCCGGCCCGGGGACGGCCTCGTCCGTTGATCGACTCTCAGTACCGCAGTTCGGCGATGCAGCACTTCACGCTGCCACCGCCCTTCTTCAGCTCGGCCAACTCCACCGGCACCGGGGCGTAGCCGGCCGCCTTGAGCCGACCGGCGAGCCGGGTGGCCTCGCTGTTGAGCACCACGTTGGCCCCGTCGCTGACCAGGTTCAGCCCGAAGGCGAGGGCATCCTCGTCGTCCGCCAGCACCGCGTCCGGGAAGAGTTGGGCGAGCACCCGCTGACTGGCAGCGGAGAAGGCACCGGGGTAGTAGACGATGTTGCCGTCGTCGATCGAGGCGAGCGCCACGTCCAGGTGGTAGAAGCGCGGGTCGACCAGCCGCAGTGAGACCACCGGCCGACCAAGCGCCTCCTGCGCCTCGGCGTGCGCCGGCAACTCGGTACGGAAGCCGTGCCCGGCGAGGATCAGCCCGCCGTGCGCCTCCGGCAGGTACGCGAAGTCCCCCTCGCCCTCGTTCGTCTCGTTCGGCGCGATGAACCGCCAGCCCTGCGACTCGTAGAAGGCCCGGTGCGTGGCCGCCTCGGCGGCCCGCTGCTGGTGCTTGAACTGCGCCCCGTAGACCGTGCCGTCGACCATGAACGCGCCGTTGGCCGCGTAGACCATGTCGGGCAGGCCGGGCTCGGGTACCAGCAGGTGCACCTCGTGGCCGAGGCCGACCAGCGTCTCCCGCAGGCGGTCCCACTGCTTGACCGCCAACTCCGCGTCGACCGGGGCCGTCACGTCCATCCACGGGTTGATCGCGTACTCGACCGCGAAGTGCTCGGGGGAGCACATGAGATATGTCCGCTTTCGCGGCACTCGCTGCTGGTTCACGGTGACCAAGGGTAGGTACGGTAGAACTTTGGTAACAGCCGCAAACATTGCTTCCCAGAGGCGGAACATTGCAGATCGACGCCGTTGACCAGCGAATCATTGCGCTGCTTGTGGCCGACGCCCGGGCCTCGTACGCCGACATCGGCGCCCGCGTGTCGCTCTCCGCTCCGGCGGTCAAGCGGCGGGTCGATCGACTGCGGTCCGCCGGGGTGATCCGGGGATTCACGGCCATCGTGGACCCGGCCTCGGTCGGCTGGACCACGGAGGCGTTCGTGGAGTTGTTCTGCGCGGGCCGGACCACCCCGGCCCAGATCGGCGCCGCCGTGCGCCGCCACCCCGAAGTGGTCGGCGCGTACACCGTCTCCGGCGAGGCCGACGCGCTGGTGCACCTGCGTGCCGCCGACATCGCCCACCTGGAGGAGGCGCTGGAGCGGCTGCGGGCCGAGACGTTCGTGACCTCCAGCCGCAGCACCATCGTGCTCTCCCGGCTGGTCGAGTCCCCCGGCGTCGGCCCCTCCACCGCCTGAAGCTGTAACAGCCGGCTCCGGCTGGAACCGAACCCGGATTCGCCACGTCGAACCGGCCATGAGACGGGGCACCAAGTTCGCCACGGCCGGCGGTTCGCTGGTCGCGCTCGCGCTGCTCGCCGGCAGCATGGCCGTGTCGCAACCTCCGCCGACCGGGCCCGGCACTGCCGAAACACCGATGGTGCCGGTCGGCCTGGTCGCCTTCGACTCCTGCGCCGACGCCCTCACGGAGCTGCGGGCGGCGGCCACCGCCTCGGTCGGCCCGTACGGTCTCGCCGAGGACTGGGGGCTGAAGACGGCGGCCATCGGCGGCGCGGAGTCGATGGCCCGCACCTTCGCCGGAGCGCCGGGCGACGCCGCTGGCCAAGATGCCGGGACGGATTACTCGACGACCAACAACCACGAGGCCGGCGCGGACGAACCCGACCTGGTGAAGACCGACGGCCGACGGATCGTCACAGTCACCGGCGGGGTGCTGCGGGTGGTCGATCCGGTGAGCCGCCGCGTCACCGGGCGACTCGACCTGGCCGACGGCCGGGAGGAACTGCGCTGGCAGGAGCACCGCCTGCTGTTGCTCGGCGACCACGCGCTGGTACTCGGCGAAGACCCCCCGCGCCCGGCCGACGCGCTGCGCTCGATCAGGCGTCCCGGTGGTACCCGCCTACTGTTGATCGACCTGGCCGGCCGTCCCCTGGTGCTCGGCACGTACCGCATCCAGGGCAGCACGGTCGACGCCCGGTTGACCGGTGACACGGCCCGGGTGGCGGTCCGGGCGCCGGCCCGACTGGAGTTTCCGCTGGCGTCCGAGGGCACCGACCAGGTCCGCACCGAACGGAACCGCAAGGTGATCGCCCGGGCCGGTGTCGAGGCATGGCTGCCGGAGTACGAGTGGACCGCCGGGCCGGAGCGGCACACCGGTCGGGTCGGCTGCGACCGACTCAGCCGGCCCGAGCGGATGACCGGCGCGGCCACCCTCACCGTGCTCAGCTTCGACCTCACCAGCGACCGGCTGGGTGATGGTGACCCGGTGGCGGTGGCCGCCGACGCCGACACCGTCTACGGCACGGCGACCAGCCTGTACCTGGCGGGTCAGCGTCCGACACCGATCACCGGCCTGCCCCGCTGGCGGCCCTCGCCGGCCGAGCCGATCACCGACATCTACCAGTTCGACACCGCCGCGCCCGGGCGTCCCCGCTTCGTGGCCACCGGCTCGGTGCCCGGCCGGTTGATCAACCAGTACGCGCTCTCCGAGTGGGCGGGGCACCTGCGGGTGGCCACCACCACCGGCGAATTCCGGGACGACGGCTCCACCTCCGAGTCGGCGGTTCGCGTGCTGCGTCACGACGACGGGGCGCTGGTACCGGTCGGCATGGTCGGCGGCCTCGGGCGGGGTGAACGCATCTACTCGGTGCGCTACCTCGGCCCGGTCGCGTACGTCGTGACCTTCCGGCAGACCGATCCGCTCTACGCGCTCAACCTCGCCGATCCGGCCGCGCCCAGGGTCACCGGCGAGCTGAAGATCACCGGCTACTCCGCGTACCTGCATCCGCTGCCCGGGGAACGCCTGCTCGGTGTCGGTCAGGAGGCCGACCGCCAGGGACGGACCAAGGGCGTCCAGGTGTCACTCTTCGACGTCCGTGATCCGGGCCGGCCGGACCGGCTGGACCAGTGGCACCTGCCCGGCGGGTGGTCCCACGCCGAGCACGACCCGCACGCCTTCCTGTACCGCCCGGAAACCGGCCTGGTGGCCTTGCCGGTCGACGCCGGTGTCCGGCTGTTGCGCGTCAGCGGCGACACCATAAGTGAGATCGGCGAGGTGACCCACCCGGCCGGGAACGACAGCGGCCGACGGCAGTGGGGGCAGCCGGTACGGCGGTCACTCGTGGTCGGCGACGTGCTCTGGACGGTCTCCGAGGCGGGCCTGCGCGCCACCGACCCGGCCTCGGCCCGGAGCCTGGCCTGGATCGCCGCCACCTGAACCTTCCTCCCGCGCGGGTGGGGTCCGGTTTCTCGGGGTTTCCGGGCCCCACCCGCCTTGACCTCAACCACGCTTCAACTGATCGACTCCGGTGGGAAGCGGCGGTGAGGGGGAGACATGCGCGCGGTGTGGATTCACGAGTTCGGCGGGCCGGAGAAGCTGGTGCCCGGCACCGCGCCCGATCCCGTTCCCGAGCCGGGACAGGTGCTGATCGACGTGGTGCACGCGAACATCACCTTCGTGGAGACCCAGTTCCGGGCGACCGGCTTCGGCCCGTCCGGCGCGCGGCTGCCGGTGATTCCGGGTAACGGGGTCGGCGGTGTGATCAGCGACGTCGGGCCGGGCGTCGACTCGGGACTGGTCGGTCGGCGGGTGGTCAGCAGCACCGGCGGCTCCGGCGCGTACGCCGAGCGGGTCGTCGTCGACGCGGCGCTGCCGGTGGCGGTACCGGACGGGATGCCGCTCGATCAGGCGGTGGCCCTGCTCGCCGACGGACGTACGGCGTTGCTGCTGGCGGAGGCGGCCGAGCTCAAACCAGGTGACCGGGTGCTGGTCGAGGCCGCCGCCGGTGGGGTGGGCAGCCTGCTCGTCCAGCTCGCGGCCGGTGCCGGAGCGCGGGTGGTCGGGCTCGCCGGCGGTACGCGCAAGGTCGAGCTGCTACCCCCGCTGGGTGCCGAGATCGCCGTGGACTACCGGGCGCCGGACTGGGTTGGCCGGGTACGGTCGGCGACCGGTGCCGTGGACGTGGTCTTCGACGGGGTCGGGGGCCCGATCGGGCGGGACGCGTTCGAGCTGCTCGACCCGGGTGGTCGGATGCTCAGCTTCGGCCTGGCCAGCGGCGAGTGGGCGGGCATCGAGGCGGAGTCCGCCGCCGAGCGGGGCGTGACCCTGGTCCGCCCGACGTCGACCCCCGCCCAGCTGCGGACGTACACCGAACGGGCGTTGGCGGAGGGGGCGGCCGGGCGGCTGCGCGCGGTGATCGGCCAGCGCTTCCCGCTGGCACGGGCGGCCGAGGCGCACGCGGCGATCGAGGCCCGCTCGACGGTTGGCAAGACCCTGCTCGACGTGCGCTGACCGCGCTCAGAGGTACATGCCGGTGCGATGCTCGCCGCGTCCCGGCTTGTCTCCCTCGCCGAAGAACCGCTTGCCGCCGAACTCGCCGTGCAGACGGTCGTCCAGCTCGTCCGCGAGCCCGGTCATCACCTGTACCGCCAGCATCAGGTGGGTCGGCTGGAAATTGCGACCGAAGACCGGGATCGACGCCCACACGGTGTCGTCGGCGCAGTAGAGCCGGCCGATCGGCATCCGGTTGGTCAGCTCGGAGAGCTTGACGTACAGCCGCTCGGTCGGCTCGACCTCGGTCAGCACCGGAGAGAAGACGTCGACAAGCGGCGGATTGTCCCGCACCCGGACAAAGACCATCGCTGATCCGGCGCGGATGTTGATGTCACCGTCGGAGTCGACCTGGAGCCGGTCGGAGTCCGATTTGAGCATGGTCGAGACGACCGTGCGGACCCGCTCGGCCAGATCCAGCACCTCGGTGTCGGCATCGGCCTCGTCGGTTGCGGCCAGCGCCTTCTCAAGCTCGGTGCCGATCTCCCGCGCCAGGTTCGCTGCACTGCGGGCGGTACCCAGCGCCTCTCCGGGGATCGGCTCACCCTCGCCGTCCTCGATCGCGTAGACGAGAAAAGCCGGATGTGGGGCACCGTAGATGTCGCGCAGTGTGCGGGAGAGCAGCGCGGCCAGCCGGGTCGCCTCGTCCGCCGAATAGTCCAAGCCGAACTGGTCCCCCGAACCGGCGACCACGCCCGGCGGTGACCAGCCCAACGCGATCATGTCGGCGACCGCCGCACGGTCCAGCCGGTATCCCTGGGGCAGGGTGGCGTTGCCCACCGCCCGGGCGGCGAACCGGCCGTCGCTGCTCACCTCGACATAGACGGAGTAGACGGCGTCGTCGGTGCCGGAGGCGGTCGGGTCGAGGGTCAACGCCACCTCCGCGCCCGGCGGCAGCGTGGTCAGCCGCTCCGCCAGCGCCCGGGCGAAATCCCGCCACGCCTGGGTCACCTTCGCCCGCAGGTCGGCCGTGCTCGGCTCGTCGAGCAGGATCGACTCGTGGTGCACCGGCGTGCCGGGCGGCGCCGAGGGGTGGTCAGCCGTCATGATCGCCTCCGTCCGTTCCGGTCACCCTACCCAGCAGGCTGCCGGCACGGATCAGCGCGGACCGTGATCGGACAACCTCCGGGAGCGGTCAGCCGTGGTCGGGTCCGGCCGGGTCGACGCGGGAGTGCGGTTCGCCACCCAGTTCCACCGGCCAGGTGGCGGCCAGCCCGGAGAGCCGGGCCACGGCCACGGCCGGATCCGCGCCCCGCCCGACGGCCAGACCGAGCAGGTACGCGGTGACCGGCGCACCCGGCCGCAGCACCTGGTGCGCCACGTCCCGGGCCAGATCCAGCACGGTCGGCACCGGCACCTGCGTCGGATCGAGACCCAGCTCCGCACAGGCGGCCGTGACCCAGTCGTCCAGCACCGTCATCGCGTCCACTCCTCCGCCCGGCGTAGGTCACGCTCAGTGTCGCAGTCGAACCAGGGCTCCGGGCCGTCACCGTGCCACGTCACCTCGCGCACGATCAGGCCGGCAAGCAGTTCCCGCAGGGGTGCACCGGTCACGTCGCCGCCGCGCCGACCCCTCAGTCGATCCAGGGCGGCCCGCAGCGCGGCGGGCCGCCACACCCCGCACAGCGTCTGCCGCCGCCCCGACCGGTCCACGTAACAGGCCCCGTCGAACGCCGCCGAACCCGGCCTTTCCATGCTCGCCGTTCCGGCGGACCGGGAGCGGTCGTAGCCGGTGCCGTGCAGGTGGTCCAGCAGGCCGCCGACAGCTGACCGGGTCAGCAGGGGCAGGTCGGCGGCGAGCAGGGCGACGGCCGGTACCTCGGTGTCGAGCAGGGCCAGCCCGGCCGCGACGGCGGTCACCGGCCCGCCGCCAGGCGGCACCTCCCGGGTCAGCCGCACTCCGGTGATCGCCGGTCCGGGGCCGACCAGGATCCGGGGCGACGCATCGGCCACCGCGGACAGCACCCGCTCACGCATCGGCACCCCGCCGACCGGTAACGCCGGCTTGTCCCGCCCGCCCATCCGACGCCCCGCACCACCCGCGAGCACCACCGCCGCGTACGCCGTCATGGCACCACGCTAGCCGCCGGCCCGGCCCCGGCGGCAGTCATGGTGGCCGGGCACGGATCGAGGGCGGCGTGGAGGACGTCCGGCGATGCGGGGCAGGATGGGGGACGTGGGACGGGCTTCGGATCGGCGTGGTGTGGTGCGGGTGGATCTGGACGCGACGGGCGCCGGCCGGCGCCGGGTGCGGCGGCCGGACACGATCGCCGCCGAGGAGCCGCTGGAGATCCGGGTCGGTCCCGCCGGACCTGGGCCACGTCCGCCGCTGACCGTCACCATGCGTACCCCGGGTGCCGACCTCGACCTGGCCATCGGCTTTCTGTTCAACGAGGGGCTGATCCGCTCCGCGGACGACGTGTCCACCGCGCAGTTGTGTGCCGGCACCGACACCCCGAACACCTACAACGTGGTCGACGTGACCCTCGCTCCCGGAGTACCGGACCCGGTCGCCGATGCGACCCGGCACTTCCACACCACCAGCGCCTGCGGGGTGTGCGGCAAGGCGAGCATCGACGCGGTGCGTACCCGGTCGATCTTCGACGTCCGCGACGATCCGCTCAGCGTGCCGGCGGAGCTGCTGGCCGAGTTGCCGCAGCGGCTGCGGGCCGGGCAGCGGGGGTTCGACCGCACCGGCGGGCTGCACGCCGCGGGCCTGTTCTCCACGGACGGCGAGCTGGTGGTGCTGCGCGAGGACGTGGGTCGGCACAACGCGGTCGACAAGGTGGTGGGCTGGGCGGTACGCGAACACCGGCTGCCGCTGAGCGGTCAGGTGCTGCTCGTGTCGGGCCGGGCCAGTTTCGAGCTGACCCAGAAGGCCTGGATGGCCGGTCTTCCTCTGCTCGCCGCGGTTTCGGCACCGAGCACGCTCGCGGTCGACGTGGCCACCGAGGCGGGAATGACCCTGGTCGGGTTCCTACGGGATCGGACGATGAACGTCTACACCGGCGGCCACCGGGTCATCGCCTGATTCCGCTCCTGGCGGCCACCGTCAGCGGTTGGCCAGCATCTCGAACAGCTCCAGCCGGGCCGCGGCATCGCGGGCGATCAGGAAGCCGGCGATGCCCAGAACCCAGCCGAGCATGCTGCCCGAGGTGCGGACGATCCACGCGTTGAGCCGGGCCAGCACCGGCTCCACCCAACTCGGCCAGACCACCCGAGCACCGAGCAACAGCATCGCCGGCACCACCATGACCAGGCAGTAGCCGCCGAGCAGCGCCACGCTGGTGGGCACGGCCAGGCCGGAGGTGGTGAGCAGGCCCAGAGCGCCGAGGTACGGCAGCATCGTCGCCACCTCGGCCAGCGCCGCGAACAGCGCCAGCCCCACCAGCCAACGAGCCGACGAGTCACCGGCGGTCACCCGGTCACGCCAGCGCAACACCCGACCCGTACCGGTGCCACGCTTGCCGTCGTAACGAAAGCTCAGCACGAACAGGCCGACCCCGAGCACCAGCTGACCCCAGAGCACCGGCCGGTTGTCCAGCGCACCGCCCAGCAACTCGGCCAAGCCGCTGCCACCGAAGTACAGCAGCAACCCGACCACGAAGTAGAAGCCGGCGATGGTGCCGAGGTAGATCATCACCCGCCGGACGCTCACCGGCCCCGGAGCGAGCAGCAGCCACACCGGAATGAACAGGGTGCCGATGCTGGTGCTGTCCACCAGCGCCAGGCCGACGAGGGACAGCAGCAGGGCAACGCTCATGCCGTACCGGCGGCAAGCTCGGACATGCGGCGATTATCCGGCACCGCCGCCGGAGCGGTGACCCCGGTGCAGAGACGGTCATCGAGGGCGCCGTCGGGCGCGTCGCCTCGCCCGGCGCCGCGCTCTCGGCAGACCTGTCGCCGGCCAGCCGTCCAGCCGGGACGGCGGCACTCCCCGGCGGAGCAGATCGTCCAGCAGCACGGCGAGCGAGTAGTCGGGATGCTCGGCCAACACGCGTTCCAACGCCACCGCCGCCAACGCGCCCTGCCCGTCGCGCCAGGAGGCGAACGCGAGCAGCGCACCCGGAGCGGCGATCAGCTCCGGGTCGGCCCGGCGCAGCACCTCGGCCCAGAACGCAACGTCCTCGTCCCGGCCGTCGGTGCGTTCCCACGCGTGGTCGCGTACCGGCAGGTGGGTCAGGAGCAGGCAGAGCCAGGCCACCTCGTCGTCGGTCAGCCGTTCGCCAGCGCGGTGCCGCCGCACCGTGGCCCGCAGCGCCGCCGTGCCGGCCGCCCGGAGCGCCCGAGCGCCGAGCAGATCGGTGGCGGGGGCGGCGGCCAACAGGTCGGTGAGCCGCTGCTGCGCCCGGTCGACCGCGTGCCGCATCTCCTCCCCGCCGGCCGGGGCCACCTGCGCGGCGAGTGCCGCCCGGTCCGGTAGGGCCACCTGTCCGGCGAAGACCGCCGCCGCCGGCACCGCGCTGGCCTGCGGGTCGTACGGAGTGCCCTCCGGCGGGCAGCACTCCGGCTCCTCGCAGAGGTACGACCACCAGCGCCCGTCGGTGACCCGGAGCGCGTCGAGCACGGCCAGCCCCGCCTCGGCCAGCGCGGCCCGGACGGCGTCCACCGCCGGGGTCACCCGGGCGGCCGGGCCGTAACCGACGACGGTGGCCGAGTCGGCACCCTGTCGGGCGGTCACCGCGGCGATGTGCTGACCGGGCTCGTAGGGGTCGGCGTCGCCGGGTAGATCGCCGCGCGCGGCGAAGACGATCCGCTTACCGGACAGCGCCACCACCACGATGCTGTCGGCGGGATGGAAGCCGAGCAGATACGGCACGGCGGCGATGAGGTCAGCGGGAGAGCGTACGGACAGTCGGGGCAGCTCGGTCGAGTTCATGCAGGCAGCCTGCGAGCCAGGGATCGGGCGGCGCTGCCCCTGTGGACGACACACCGGTTATCCACAGCTACACAACGTAGTTTCGCAGCTCACGCCCGATCGACCGTCACTTGTCTGAGCGCCGACCGAGCCGAAACGGTACGAGGGGTACGCGATGCACGTGATCGCTGTCGGTTAGCGATACGTTGCGGGGATGGATCTGGCGTACCTGCGGGCGCATCCGGAGCAGTTGCCCACCTTCCTGACCCATCAGCGGATCCGGGAGACGCCGGTGTCCGGCGGCGACATCTGTGCGGCTGCCCGGCTGACCCTTGACGACGGTCACTCGGTGTTCGCCAAGACCTGGCCGGAAGATGCGGAGCGGCCGGTGCCGGAGGGTTTCTTCGCCACCGAGGCGGCCGGGCTGCGGTGGCTGCGCGAGGCCGATGCCGTCGCCGTACCGGAGGTGCTTGTCGCGTTGCCGGAACTGCTGGCGTTGGAATGGGTCGACCCGGGTGAGCCGACTCCTGAGGCGGCCGACCGTTTCGGGCGGGAGCTGGCTGAGTTGCACCGGAATGGTGCCGATGCGTTCGGCGCGCGGTGGCCGGGGTTCATCGGTGCCCTGCCGGCGGACAACACGCCCCACGACGGCCCGTGGACGGAGTGGTTCGCCCGGACCAGACTGCTGCCCTACCTGCGCCGATCGGTCGACGGGGGTGCGCTGACCAGCGCCGACGCCACCCTGGTCGAGCAGGTCATCACCCGGATCGGCGAGTTCGGTGCTGACGAGCCGCCCGCCCGCATCCACGGTGACCTCTGGCCGGGCAATCTGCTCTGGGGCGATGACGACCGGGTCTGGCTGGTCGACCCGGCGGCGCACGGCGGGCACCGGGAAACCGACCTGGCCCAGTTGGCGCTCTTCGGCGGCCCTCCGCACCACGACCGGATCATGGCGGCGTACCAGGAGAGCTGGCCGCTGGCCGACGGGTGGCGAGCCCGGGTGCCACTGCATCAACTGCATCTGCTGCTCGTGCACACCGCGCTGTTCGGTGCGGCATACCGCGATTCGGTAACCAGGAGCGCCCGGGACGCCCTGAGCGGGGCGGGTCGCGCTACCGTCGACCGGTGAGCCTGCCCCCGCCCACCGGCCTCGTCGACCGGTACGGCCGCGTCGCCCGGGACCTGCGGGTGTCGCTGACCGACAAGTGCAACCTGCGCTGCACCTACTGCATGCCCGCCGAGGGTCTGCCCTGGCTGGCCGGACCGCAGCTGCTCACCGACGACGAGGTGGTCCGGCTGATCCGGGTCGCGGTGTGCCGGCTCGGGGTCGACGAGGTGCGGTTCACCGGTGGTGAACCGCTCATCCGCCCCGGCCTGGTCGGCATCGTCGAAGCCGTCGCGGCCCTCGAACCGCGACCCCGGATATCCCTGACCACGAACGGCATCGGCCTTGACCGGCTCGCCCCCGCGCTGCGTACCGCCGGTCTGGACCGGGTGAACGTCTCACTCGACACGCTGGACCGGGAACGCTTCACCCGGCTCACCCGCCGGGACCGGTTGGCCGACGTGCTGGCCGGCCTGGCCGGCGCGGCCGCCGCCGGGCTAACCCCAGTCAAGATCAACACGGTGCTGATGCGCGGCGTCAACGACGACGAGGCGCCGGCGCTGCTGCGCTTCGCCCTCGACCACGGCTACGAATTGCGGTTCATCGAGCAGATGCCGCTGGACGCCCAGCACGGCTGGGACCGGGCGGCCATGGTGACCGCAGACGAGATCCTGGCCACGCTGCGGGCCGCGTACGACCTCGACGCTGACCCGACCGAACGCGGCACCGCCCCCGCCGAGACCTGGCTGGTCGACGGTGGTCCGGCCCGGGTCGGCGTAATCGGCACGGTGACCCGGCCCTTCTGCGGCGACTGCGACCGGACCCGGCTCACCGCCGACGGGCAGATCCGCAACTGCCTGTTCGCCACCGACGAGTCGGACCTGCGCGGCGCGTTGCGGGCCGGAGCCGACGACGAGGAGCTTGCCCGCCGCTGGCGGGCGGCGACGCTTACCAAGCGGGCCGGGCACGGCATCGACGACCCGTCCTTCCTGCAACCGACCCGGCCGATGTCGGCCATCGGAGGCTGACCATGGCCAGCGTCACCGTCCGTTACTTCGCTGGGGCTCGGGCTGCGGCCGGCCGCGCTGAGGAGACCACCACCGCGGGCCGGTCGCTCGACGAATTGCTGGCGGAGCTGGCCGAGCGGCACGGCGGACGGTTGGTATCGGTGCTGGCGGTGTCGAGTTTCTTGATCGACGGCGTGACCTGTCATGATCGGCAGCAGCCGCTGCCGGCCGGGGCGACGATCGACGTCCTGCCTCCCTTCGCCGGCGGCTGAGGGGGATCCCACGTGTTCGCGGTACTCGGCTTCGTCACCACCCTGGCCGTGATCACCGGGCTGATCCATCTCTACCTGTGGAAACGCCTGGTGAAGGACACCACCACCGCCGGGCGCTGGCGGCGGGCCGGCACGGTCACCGCCGTGGTGCTGGCCCTGCTGGTGCCGGCGACGATGCTCGGCACCCGGGCCGGGATGTACTGGCTCGCCTGGCCGGGCTACCTCTGGCTCGCGCTGATGTTCTACCTGCTGGTGCTGCTCGTCGTGCTGGAAGTTCCGATGCTGGTGACGCGGCTGGCGCTGCGCCGCCGGTCGACCCTGGCCGCCCCGGAGCCGGTCCTGGTCGGCCCGGCCGCCACGCCCATTGCTGGGCCGTCCGCCGACGAAGCGACCGCGGCCGAGGAGCCGGCCGCGCCGAGTGCACCGGCCCAGCCGACCGCCGACGGCACGACGGAGCGACCGGCCGCCGGCGCCGTCGGCCCCGACCACGATCCGGGCCGCCGCCTGCTGCTCGCCCGTGGTGCCGCGATCTTCGCCGGGCTCACCGCCACCGGCCTGGTCGGCTACGGCGTACGCACCGCGCTGGGGCCGCCCCGGCTGGACCGGGTGCAGATCCCGCTGGCCAAGCTGCCCCGCAGCATGGACGGTCTGCGCATCGCCACCGTCTCGGACATCCACATCGGCCCGCTGACCGGCCGGGCGCACACCGAGCGGATCGTGGCCGCGATCAACCGGCTGGACGCCGACATTGTCGCCGTGGTCGGCGATCTCGTCGACGGCACGGTCGCCGAGCTGGGCGACGACGCCGCACCACTGCGCGACCTGCGAGCACGCCATGGCAGCTACTTTGTCACCGGCAACCACGAGTACTACTCCGGGGTGGAGGAGTGGGTGGCCGAGGTGGACCGGCTCGGGCTGCGAGTGCTCCAGAATCGGCGGCTGGAGATCGCCGCCCGTGGCGGAGTGCTCGACCTGGCCGGCGTCAACGACGTCTCCGCCGTCGGCGACGGCGTCTCCGCGCCGCCTGACTACGACGCGGCGTTGGGCGACCGTGACCCGTCCCGACCGGTGGTGCTGCTGGCGCACCAGCCGGTCGCCGCGTTGGAGGCGGCCAGGTACGGGGTCGACCTGCAACTGTCCGGCCACACCCATGGCGGCCAGATCGTTCCCTTCAACCTGCTGGTCCGGCTCGAACAGCCGGTCGTCTCAGGGCTCGGTGAGGTGGACGGGACGAAGGTCTACGTGACAAACGGCGCCGGCTTCTGGGGGCCGCCGGTACGGGTCGGCGCGGAGCCTCAGGTCACCCTGGTCGAGCTTCGTTCGGCATAGCGCAGCTCACCTTCACGCGTGGCGACGCGCGGGAGCGCGGCCGGTCGTGACAGGATGCGGCGTGCCCCCGTTCAGCGCCGTACCCCCCGGTGGCCTTACGCCCTTCGTCGCGGACCTGCACATCCACTCGAAGTACTCGCGGGCCTGTAGCCGCGACCTGACTCTGCCGAACCTCGGCTGGTGGGCGCGGCGCAAGGGCATCGCGGTCCTCGGTACCGGTGACTTCACCCATCCCGCCTGGTACGACCACCTGCAGGAGACCTTGCATCCCGCCGAGCCGGGCCTGTACCGGCTGTCACCGGAGGCGGAGCGGGACATCGCCCGTCGGCTGCCGCCCCGGCTGGCCAGCGAGGCGGAGGGCGATCAGGTCCGGTTCATGCTCAGCGTGGAAATCTCCACGATCTACAAGCGGGACGACCGGACCCGCAAGGTCCACCACCTGATCTATCTGCCGGATCTGGACGCGGTGGGCCGGTTCAACGCCGCGCTCGGCCGGATCGGCAACCTCGGCTCGGACGGTCGCCCCATCCTCGGTCTGGACTCGCGCGATCTGCTGGAGATCACGCTGGAGGCGAGCGGGGACGGGTATCTCGTACCGGCGCACATCTGGACCCCGTGGTTCTCGGCCCTGGGCTCGAAGTCCGGCTTCGACGCGATCGCCGACTGCTACGCCGACCTGGCCGACCACATCTTCGCGGTGGAGACCGGTCTCTCCTCGGACCCGGAGATGAACTGGCGGGTGGGCAGCCTGGACCGCTACCGGCTGGTCTCCAACTCCGATGCCCATTCGCCGCCCGCGCTCGCCCGCGAGGCCACGGTCTTCGCCTCGGCCCGGGACTACTTCGGCATCCGGGAGGCGCTGCGTACCGGTGTCGGGCTGGCCGGGACGATCGAGTTCTTCCCGGAGGAGGGCAAGTACCACGCCGACGGCCACCGGCTGTGCGGGGTGAACTGGGCACCGGAGCGGACCCGGGAGGCCGGCGGACGCTGCCCGGAGTGCGGCAAACCGCTGACGGTGGGCGTACTCAGCCGGGTCGAGGAGCTGGCCGACCGGCCCGAGGGTTACCGGCCGCAGCACGCTCCCGAGGTGACCCACCTGATCCAGCTCGCCGAGATTCTCGGAGAGATCAACAAGGTCGGTCCGCGCTCCAAGCGGGTCGAGGGGAAGCTGACCGAGCTGGTCGCCGCGCTCGGCCCCGAGCTGGAGATCCTGACGCGCGTACCGCTGGAGGAGATCGGCCGGGTCGGCGGCGAACTGCTCACCGAGGCGATCGGCCGGCTCCGTCGCGGCGAGGTCCGCCGGGTGCCGGGGTACGACGGCGAGTACGGCGTGATCACCCTGTTCGACCCGGCCGAGCTGAGCGGCGGGGCTGGCGTGTCCGCCGGGCAGGAGACGCTGTTCGACGTGCCGGTGCCCGCCCAACGGCGGCCTTCGGAGACCACGGCCAAGGCGGGCGCTGCGGCGAGGACGGCAGCCGGTGTCAAGCGTCCGTCGGCTAAGCCCGAGCCGAAGCGGAAGCCGGCGGCCCCGGCACCGCCGATCGCGCCGGCGCCCTCCCCGCACGAACCGTTCGAACCGATGCTCGCCGGCATGGAGGAGGTGGGCACCGGCCTGCTCGACCGGCTCGACGCGATGCAGCGGGTGGCCGCATCGGCACCCGGGGGTCCGCTGCTGATCGTCGCCGGTCCGGGCACCGGCAAGACGCGGACGCTCACCCACCGCATCGCGTATCTCTGCGCTGAGCTGAACGTCTTCCCCGAGCGATGCCTGGCCATCACGTTTACCCGGCGGGCCGCGGAGGAGTTGCGACACCGCCTCGACGGCCTGCTCGGCCCGGTCGCCGAGGACGTCACAGTCGGCACCTTCCACTCGCTCGGGCTGACCATTCTGCGCGAGCACGCCGAAGCCGCCGGCCTGCCCGACGACTTCCGGATCGCCGACGACGCGGAGCGGACGGCCGCGCGGACCGAGGCCGGAGACGACCCGGCCCGCTACACCGCGCTGCTGCGCAAGCAGGGCCTGGTGGACCTGGACGAGCTGCTCACCCTGCCGGTGGCGCTGCTGCGGGAGGACCGGCGGCTGGTCGACAGCTACCGGCAGCGATGGCAGTGGATCTTCGTGGACGAGTACCAGGACGTCGACGCGGTGCAGTACGAGCTGTTGCGCCTGCTCAGTCCGGTCGACGGGAACCTGTGCGCGATCGGCGACCCGGACCAGGCGATCTACTCCTTCCGGGGCGCCGACGTCGGGTACTTCCTGCGTTTCTCGCAGGACTTCACTGACGCCCGTCTGGTCCGGCTCAACCGCAACTACAGGTCCTCCGCGCCGATCCTGGCCGCCGCGGTGCAGGCCATCGCGCCGTCATCGCTGGTGCGGGGTCGCCGGTTGGATCCGGCCCGGCTCGACCCGGAGGCGCCGCTTGTCGGCCGGTACGCCGCGGCCTCCGTCGCCGACGAGGCCGATTTCGTGGTACGCACCGTGGACGAGTTGGTCGGCGGCCTGTCCCACCGGTCGCTGGACTCCGGCCGGATCGACGGACGGTCGACCGCGCTGTCCTTCTCGGACATCGCGGTGCTGTACCGCACCGACTCGCAGGCCGCGCCGATCGTGGACGCCCTGGCCCGGGCCAACATCCCGGTGCAGAAGCGCTCGCACGACCGGCTGCGGGACCGTCCCGGGGTGGCCGCCATCGCTCGTGAGCTGCGGCACGCCCCCGGTGTGGAGGGTGCCCTGCCCGCGCGGGTACGCCTCGCCGGCCAGGTGCTCGCGGACCGGTTCGCCGCCCCGACCCTGGACGGGTCCGGCGGGGTACGCCCGGAGGATGTCCGGACCGCCGTCGACCTGCTGACACCGCTGGCCCGTCGCTGCGGTGACGACCTGGAGATGTTCCTGTCCCAGCTCGCCACCGGCGCCGAGGTGGACGCGCTCGACCCACGCGCCGAGGCGGTCACCCTGCTGACCCTGCACGCCGCGAAGGGGCTGGAGTTTCCGGTGGTCTTCCTGGTCGGTGCCGAGGACGGACTGCTGCCGCTGCGCTGGCCCGGGACCACGCCCGACGAGGCCGCGGTGGCCGAGGAACGGCGACTCTTCTTCGTCGGGCTGACCCGTGCCCAGGACCGGCTCTACGTCAGCCACGCCGCCCGCCGATTCCGGCACGGATCGGAGCGGGACTGCCGCCCGTCGCCGTTCCTCGACGTGGTGGACCCGGGCCTGTTCGAACGCCTCGGCGACAGCGAGGGCCCCCGGCGACCCAAGGACCGCCAGCTACGCCTGATCTGACGGAGGGCGATCGGGTTGCCGACCGGCCGGGCAGTGTGGCACCGGTGACCTGCCGTAGGCACTACGGTGACGGTTGGCGGTGCCGGTGGTCGACCGGCCACCCACCGGCTTCACGGGACGGCTCAGGAGGGCGTGCGCATGGCGAACTACGGACCACCGGGCCCAGGCCCGCAGCCGTGGCACGAGCCGCAGCCCGGCGAGCAGCCATGGCCCGAGCCACAGCCCGGCCAGGGGTACGGCCAGGACCAGGGCTACGGCCAGGGGTACGGAGGCGGCCAGGGCTACCGGTCCGGCGAGTCCTACGACGCCGCCGGGCACGGCGGCGGCCGGTACGGCACGACCGGGTCGGGACACCTTCCGCCGGATACCTGGGCGCAGTCCGCCTATCAGCACGATGCGGAAACCGGGTACGCCGGCGCCCCCACACCGCCGCCGCAGCGTCGACGCGGCCGGATGCTCGTCGTGCTGGCGGTGGTCCTGGTGCTGGTGCTGGGCGGTGCGACGGCGTTCTATCTGGTCGGGCGGGACGACCAGACACCGACTCCGGTGGCCGCACCGACCGAGGAGGTGGCGTCCACGCCGGACCCGCAGGGCGAGGAAGCCCCGCCCGACGATCCGGCCACCGCACCTTCCGCCGACCCCCGCTTCGTGCAGGCCGGGCAGTGCGTACGCAACGACGCCGCAGCCGGCGGCAAGCCCAGGCTGCTGCTCAGTGAGTGCGCGCCGAGGTCGTACGAGGTGCTGCGGCGTTTCGACGGTAAGACCGGCGGCGAGCGTGATGCCGAGGAGAAGTGCGCGGGGGTCGACGGCTACACCAACTGGTACTTCTACGACAGCGAGCTGGACTCGCTCGACTTCGTGCTCTGCCTCAAGCAGCGCGACTGACTACCGATTGCCAAAACTAGTGCTGTCTAGCTTGGAGGCTAGACAGCACTAGTTTTTGGTCGAGGGCAACACGCCGGTACCGCCGTCTATCCATGTCTAGCCTCTCCTCTAGACGGCCCGATACTCTGCGATGCGTGGATCCGGTCCGCAACCCGTACGCGCCGGGTGCCGGCCAGCGTCCGCCCGAACTCGCCGGGCGGGGGCGGGAGCTGGACGTCTTCGACATCGTGCTGGAACGCATCGCACGGGGCCGGCCGGAACGCAGCCTGATGCTCACCGGGCTACGCGGCGTCGGCAAGACCGTCCTGCTGAACACGTTGCGCTCCCAGGCCATCAACCGGCTCTGGGGCAGCGGCAAGATCGAAGCGCGACCGGATCAGTCGCTGCGCCGACCCATCGCCGCCGCGCTGCACATGGCAGTCCGGGAGTTGGCACCGAGGCACCGGGCACCGGAGCGGATCGACGCCTTCCTCGGGGTGCTCAAGGCCTTCGCCCAACGGGGCGCTCCGACCGGTCGCGGCGGGGCCGCTCCGAAACTGCGCGACCGTTGGCAGCCCGGCATCGACGTACCGGCGGCCAGCGGCCGGGCCGATTCGGGCGACATCGAGATCGACCTGGTGGAGCTGCTCACCGATGCCGCCTCCGTCGCCAGCGACGTCGGCACCGGCGTCGCCATCTTCATCGACGAGATGCAGGACCTCGGCCCGGAGGACGTCTCCGCACTCTGCGCCGCCTGCCACGAGCTTTCGCAGCTCGGCGCGCCCCTGATCGTGGTCGGCGCCGGCCTGCCGCACCTGCCGGCGGTGCTGAGCGCGGCGAAGTCGTACTCCGAGCGGTTGTTCCGCTACCAACGCATCGACCGTCTCGACCGGATCGCCGCCGACCACGCGCTCTGCGCGCCGGCCGAGCGGGAGGACGTCGAGTACGAGGCGAAGGCCCTCGATCTGCTCTACGAGAAGTCCGGCGGGTATCCGTACTTCGTGCAGGCGTACGGGAAGGCCACCTGGGATCATGCGCCCCGGTCACCGATCACCCCGGCCGACGTACGCGTCGCCGCACCGGAGGCCGAGGCGGAGCTGGCCGTCGGCTTCTTCGGCTCCCGCTTCGAGCGGGCCACTCCCGCCGAGCGGGAGTACATGCGCGCGATGGCGACGCTCTCGCTCGTCGAAGCGGAGACCGACGGCGGCGGCCGGGACGACATGGACGCCGCGGTGCCGACCTCGGAGATCGCCCGGGCCCTCGGCCGCAAACCCGCAAGCCTCTCCCCAGCCCGGGATGCGTTGATCAAGAAGGGGCTGATCTACTCCGGGGAGCGCGGCACGGTCGCCTTCACCGTCCCGCACTTCGGCCGCTACCTGCGCACCCAACCCGTCTGACCCAGGCCGCCGGCCGCCCGATCCGTGGCAGCCCAGCAACCCCACCCCGGCGTGTCGGACACCTGCACTGCCACAGATCCGATGGGCGGCAGGGCTGATTCAGATCGAGACGGGCACCTGGTCGACGCAGACAGCGGGAAAGCCCTCGGCCGGGCGGCCGGGGGCTTCCCGAGGTACGTCAGGCGGTCGGGCGGGCGGCCTTTGCCAGCTCGACGAAGCCGCGCCACGCCGCTGGTCGGAAGCTGAGCGTGCCGCCGGCCCGGTCCTTGGTGTCCCGGACCAGGACGACGCCGGGAAGGTTGTCGGCGACCTCGACACAAGCGCCGCCGTTGTTGCCGCTCTTGCTGCTCTTGCGCCACTGCGCGCCGGTCATGTCCATGATGCTGCCGCTTCCCTGAGGAGTGTCAGGGACTGCGTCCGTGACAGCGCCTCGCCACGGATGCGTTCCCACCTGCGGCCCAGGGTAGCAATTTCCGCGGACTGATCGACGATCTTCGCCTCGGTCTGGCTGTCGGCGTGCCCGAGCACGCTGCCGTCGTCCAGCTCGGCGAGGATGAGGGGCCCGCCCAGCCCGGGATACATCCCCACCGACGCGGGCACGACGTGGATCGAAGTGGTGGGCAGCGCGCCGCACGCCACCAGGTGCTCGCACTGCTCACGCATCAGGGCCCGGTCGCCGTAGGCGGACCGGCGCAACACCAGCTCGTCCAGCACCACCACAAGCATCGGCGGGTTGTCCCGGCGCAGGATGGCCTGGCGCTGGAGGCGAGCCTCCACCAACCGCCCGACGTCGTCGGTGGTCAGCGACTCTCCGGCCAGGGTCGCCCGCGCGTACGCCTCGGTCTGGAGCAGGCCCGGCACCCAGGTCAGCTCGAACCAGCGCAGCGCCACCGCCTCGCGCTCGATGTCCACCCACCGCCGGAACCACGCCGGCTCGCGCCGCTTGAGGACGTCCGGCCACAGCTCGGTGACCTCGCGTCCGAGCACCTCGGCGACCCGCCGCCGGGTCTGCGGACGCGGGATGCGTCCATGGCTGGCCCATCGCGCGGCGGTCTTCGGGTCGACACCGACCCGCTCCGCGAGGGTGTCGGCGGTTTCACCCGCCTCGGTCATGGCGGCGACGACGGCACGATTCATTCCGCAGTCCTTCCTGAGCGTCCGGGGACACTCAGCATCCACTCCGATACGCGGTGTATGCGGCAGCCACGCGCCGGAAAGGTGGAAACCAGGACGGCACGAGCCAGTGGAGACTCCCCCGAACTCGCTGGACGTGCTTGTCGGGGCCGCCCCGTCGGGCGAGCACCTACCGGGGCGGCCCCTCCCAGATCTCCTGGCGACGAGGAGGCACGCGTGCCCGCACGACAGCCCCACAGCGATGGCCGGTGACCGGCCGGCGGGAGGACGGCACTCCGACCGTCAAGCCCGGCGTATATCTGTTGAGCCGGGCGGCGTCCCCGCAGTTCCACGCGCCGATCCTGGTCCGCGTGATCCGCGAGTTGACCGACCGGCACCCGCCGCACGGCTGGACGTGGATCGACTGCTACCAGCTCGACCGGCACGGGGACGCGATCGAGAAGCGCCAGTTGTTCGTGATGCCGGCGGGGATGCGCCAGGTCAACGTGCCACCGGTCCCGTACGCCGCCCGACGCCCTCCGGCGAGATCAACCAGGTGAGCCGCCCGGAGGTCCGTCTCGGAGCGCGTACGCGCTTCCTCAG